>JAHEMX010000267.1 GCA_024643445.1 Desulfobulbaceae bacterium
AATACAAAAAGGTTCAGAGCTGTTCCATCCTTGAGGGCCAGTTTGCCCTTCAAAAAAGGGTGGCTGCCAAGGGCTTCGAGCAACCGCAACAGATGGGCAACTTTTTCAAGCACGTCCGGTCTGAATCCCGTCGCTTCTGCTTGTGCTGTCAACTTTTCGTGAGAAATTATCACAGCACTTCTCCCCAGGTCCGCTCGAATAAATCAACGGGAACCACCAGATTCCAATCCGTGACAACCTTCCCCGATTTTCTGTTGGAACTATCCAGGTAATGTGGCTGCCTGGGGCGATGATCACGAAGAGGTCCCAGATGACTCTCTTCGACCATCAGCGATTCACGATGCTGTTGCAGATAGAAGCCAACCTTGGCGATTGTTGTCGCGTTGCCAAGTAGAAGAGCATATTCAACCACTTGATCGAGATCGAAGAATTCGATCGCTTCCAGTGAACGCCATATTTCTTCCCAGCTACCTGAAAGATCTGGTCGATCCAAGACATCCACCAGAGTCCGCTCAAGGCAAGTGACCCGAACTTCCAGACCAACACGATCAAAGGCGATAGTGCCAAAGTCCTCTTTTCCTGCACGACAGAGTGCCCGGGGAAATGTGACACCACGGAATACATTGGAGCGGAAAGTAACAGGGGGAACAGGGAGAGACGCTAAATAGGTGAGATGCTCCCGTATTGAATAGGCGTAACCATGGACTTCTAAAGCCGTATGGTGTGACAATACGGCATCCGCTGTTAGTCTGGCGGCAATAAGAAAGGGATCAACCGGATACGAATCCGGATCGGCTCCGGTTGGGATAACCGCATACAATCCTCGGCGAATGAGAATGACGTGTCCGGTTCTCCTATGGTAATTCAGCAGGGATTCTCTCGTTCTGGGGCCTGTTTCCCCCAGAGCTGAAAGATGATCGTTGAATTCTTCGCCTGTGAACACCGGGTGTATGCGGAAAAACATTTCGTGTTTCATATGCACTCAAATTGATTATATTCAGGATAACACACAATCATCCTATGTGTTATTAGCAATTCTGTCAAATTAAAGCTGGAATAAATTGAATATATTGTTCATAACACATATTTTTAATATGGGTTTCTCTGCAAATTCTCATGAAAGATCGGGGTAGCGGCCAAAAACGTACATCTGCTGCTTTCCGTCGAGCCTGTATCGATACAGCCAGCGTTTCAGACCTGATTTGGTAATTTCATAACATAGCCCACCAACATCAGCGAGTCGGCAAAGCGCTTTCCTAGTAAGAACCTCCAACACAGTCAGTTTCGACATCTTCGCACCTCAGTGTGTATTTTGAACGACCAGCTCGTGTTTGTTTTTGAATATACTCACACCTACACCCATCAATTAATGGATTTTTTAGGAGGGCGATGGAACAATATGGATGGAAAAAGCCAATAAAAAAAGCCCCAAACCGTTTTCGGCTGGGGCTTTAAAGAGCTTTACTGGAAGCTCTTGGAATATCTCTTGAGCATAACGCCGAGTTTGGACAAAAAGACCATTTTGCAAGCGGCTCACAGGAATAAGGTTTACCTCAGTATTCACTGTAAAGCTGTTGCTGATCATTCCTGCACCACATTTTTATCACCTGCTTAGATGCTTATTTTTCTGGCACAAGCAGGCAGTAAGGGTGGAGAATCTGCTTTGCATACTTACCGTATTTTTCCCGGGCCTCCAGGCAGATCTCCCTTCAATGTAACTGATATCACGATAGATCGATTCTTTCAGTGACAAAGAATAACTTCGGTCAGCCAGCAACTCTCGAAGCTGTTTGTCCAGACTGTAGCCCTTCAAACCCCAGGAAGCGGTAAATGACAGGAAAATTGCCTTTCTCAGTTCCGTGTAGAGGATTTCTTCATCACAGAATTCTTCCGCCGTCAAATCCTCGATATCATCTCGTCTGCCATTAGCTTTTGCTATTCCCTCCATCATCCGCTGGTTGAATATTGCGTTGAGGGCCTGAAGGCTGTCATCCAGGTGAATCCTGCGCGGGGTGACACTGTCAATTTCTGCAGCATTGCTGGACTGAAGAGTGAAAATGGCAGTTGCAAGAAAAACAGCAATTATTCTAATGATAGTAAATGACATAATCAGGCAACAAGCTATGAACAAACAGGGTTAGGCCCTTGACTTTACTATCAATTACAAATACATAAACCGTCAGGTGTGTCACACAAATATCATACATTCAGGATAAAGCATAGTCTAACCGCGGTTAATAATGCGACTAGAACTGTTTTTCTTTTCACGATTACCCACCTCTAAAGCTCTTTAATCGGATTAGACCTGCTCTGCGCTAAATCTTCGATCTTAATTGGATAACGAAGGGTCCTGGAATTATTGATCATCGGCTCTTCGTCGGGCCTGGTCAATTATCAGCTTGTTTATTTCCACAATGCTCGTGTTGCCGCCTGCCAGGGAGTTCGACTTCGCCGCCAGTGATTCCGCCTGCTGGTATTGTTTTTGCCGCAGTTTGACGTCTGCCAGGTTTGACCAGAGTATTGCATCTTTAGGGGCGACCCGCAGGCCCCGTTCAAGGGTTGCAGCAGCAAGATCAAGTCTGCCCTGGTCAACCTGTTTCGCCGCCTGTCGGCTGAAATCGGCTGCGATGGTACCAGTCTGCTGAGGCTCCTGTATTGGCGGTTTGGTCTCCGGCTGTGGATAACGAGTCGGTTGCCTCGGGGGATAGGTGGCACATCCCTGAAAAAGCAGACAGCTTAATACGCCGAGGGATAACAGGTTGCAAATGGTTTTCACGGTATTGTCCATAGTTTATACTCAGCCATTATCATTGAAAGAGGTCAAGGAAGGAGTTGATTCCTTTTTGTATCGTTTGCTGGAGGTCCTTATAACCTCTTCCCGGCGCCTGTTTACAGTAAACTACCTCGGGCAGCAGACCGCCGTCAATAAAAGGCAGCGGAGTTGCATGCTCCGCCTTGCATTCCCGGTCGAAAATTTTGCCCGCAGATATATCCGTATAATACCACTGTATGTTGTCGGGCGGTTGCGGCTGCAGGGGGGTGGTGACTATTCCGGCCATGGTTTTTGCCCAAACACTCAGGGCACCGGTTGCCCCGGTGAGACCGGTCGGCTTGTTGTCGTCGCGTCCAACCCAGGCAACGGCAACGTGCTGGCCGCTGAAACCTGCAAACCAGGAATCGCGCAAATTATCCGTGGTTCCGGTTTTGCCGGCCACGGTCAGCCCATGTGGCAGCAGGTGCTGCAATGCACTGGCCGTGCCTGTAACCGTTACAGCCTGCAGGGCAACTGACAGACAGAATACAGCGCCTGGGTCAACAGCCTGCTGCACAGTCAATGGATAACGTTGCAGAGTGTTGTTCTGTTTATCAGTTACTGCAAGGATAGCCCGCAGAGGAGTCTTGTAGCCACCGGCGGCAATAGTCTGGTACATCTGCAGGACATCAATGGGCGGCAGTTCAACCGCGCCCAGCAACAGTGACGGGTAGGCGGCGATCTCCTCCGAGCTGCCAAGTTTTTTCAAGGTATCGACAACAGCATCAAGGCCCAGGTCCATACCCAGCTGCACGGTGGCAACATTATTCGAATGCACCAGCGCCTGCATCAGGGGCAGGGGACCATGAAATGTATGGTCATAATTTTCCGGCTGCCAGTCTTTCCTTCCCTCGACAGGTATGTTGAGTGGTGTATCATACAGGGTGGTCAGAAGATTGTATGATTCAGGCCGGGACAGGGCTGTCAGGAAGACCGCAGGTTTTATAACCGAGCCGATGGGCCTTTTCATGTCCAGGACCCGGTTAAATCCAGCCTGCTGAGGAGCACGGTCGCCGACTACAGCTACCACCTCACCCTGGTCCACCGACGCAACGACCATGGCTCCCTGCAATATTTGCCCGGGCTTGTCTCCTTTTTGTTTTTCGATGGCCGCAAGTTCGCTGGTAAGGCTTTTTTCCGCCTGCTGCTGGATGATAGGATCCAGGGTCGTAAAGATTGACAACCCTTCACTTCGCAAATCTTCATCCTTGTAGTCCCTCTCCAGCTGTCTTCGGACCAGCTGCAGAAATCCAGGGTACGGTGTTATACCGGATGGTGTTTCCTGGATAACGGTAAGTGGGCTGTCCAGCAGAAGTTTAGTTTGCTCACTGTCGGCGTGCTCATCGGAGGCCAGTATTTGCAGCACCTGATTGCGGCGCCCTTTTGCCCGCTCGGGATGATTTCTTGGATTATAATAAGATGCTCCCTTGACGAGTCCTATCAGCATGGCAATCTGTGCCGTCTCCAGCTCTGCAAGATCACGACCGAAATAGAACCGGCTTGCCAAGGCAAAACCATGGATAGCACGTTTTCCGTCCTGGCCGAGGTAGACCTCGTTGAGATAGGCCTCCAGGATCTCGTCTTTGCTGTAATGATATTCCAGTAACAGGGCCATGATGGCCTCGTTTACTTTTCGAAGCAGGGTTTGTTCGCTGGTTAGAAAGATATTTTTTACCAGCTGCTGGGTCAGGGTGCTCCCACCCTGTACGGTTTCGCCGGCTCGAAGATTGGCAAGGGCGGCTCTGAGAATTGCTCCCGGCCGGACACCCCAGTGATGATAAAAACTCTTATCTTCGACCAGGAGAAGGGTTCTGATCAGTAATTCAGGGGCATCGGTCAGCTTCATCAATAGCCGATCTTCATTATGGGTCGGGTAAATGGAAGCGTACTGGACGGGTTCCAGCCGGAACAGGGAAAGTGATTCTTTGCTGCTGCGATCTGAAAGGCTCGCAACACTATTGTCTCTGATCTGCAGTTCAACAAGAGTTGCAGCCCGCAAACCTTCCGGGAAAGGGAAAATACGGCTGTTGATGGTAAATATCCGACCTTTAGCATTATACTCACCCGGCTTTCCAGGAACGTCCTCCTGGCGGTAGTGCAGCAGGCTGAGTTCTTTTTCCAGGTCGCTGGCAGAAAGATGCTGACCGACGTAGAGTTCTAGCGGTCTTGCAAAAATTCGGGCCGGCAGTTCCCAGCGCCTGCCCTCAAAACGGCTGGTGATCTGTTCATCAAGTTTGAGGACATGCGGTATAGTCAACAGCAGGCAGCCCGCTATCACAAGCAAGAATACGGCTGAAATGAGAGGAAATTTTTTCATGAAATGAGAGCAATAAAGTTATTTATATCAAATCCGTGAAATTAAGGGATTGTAATCGAAGTAAAATACTACCTGTCTTGAAACATACTAGGGAAACATGAACTGTAGCAGAAGGAGCAACGTGTGCAGACAAACCTCCTCCATCTGCAAGAGTGAAAGGCTTTTCTTTGGGTTTTATGTTTCTAATCTGGATAGCTGAAAGTTTTGACATTTGCGACCCCACGAAAATGTGTGTATTTGATTCCCTTTGACCGAACACACCCTTACACACATAATAGTCACTGGATGTCAATAGACGCTGTTGGCCCGCGTTGGAAACAAAAAAAAACGCAAACCTTTTACAGATGCGGGTTTAAAAATATCCTGATGGACGTTGGCGGGATTAAAAATGGTGCGGAGGTCGGAGCCACACCATGCCATTATAATTATTTAATTACAGATACTTGAACGAACATTCAAAAATGTGGCAATGAAAAATAGTCACACATGTAGTCACAATATGTTATTCCTACCTCAGCATCTGCTTTCTCATCAACAGACCAACAATCTAGAATC
>JAHEMX010000268.1 GCA_024643445.1 Desulfobulbaceae bacterium
CGGCTGGAAGGTGGCCGCTGATGGCCGTGAATCCGGTTGACCGGACGGGAGCTGGTTTGAGCCTCGCCCAAGGAGAAAGGATCCTATGACCAGGAACAGCAGGCAGAAAGCGTAGGATGGTTTGACCGGTACAATTATTGTTGTATTGAAACGGTTCCAGACGCGGTGTAACAGTCCCGGCTGACGAGCTGAAATGCGCCGCATGATCCGGTCGCCCAAATCTTCAGGCGCGTCCTTGAGCGGCAGTTCCTTGAGAAGATTGACGAGGTCTGACTCGCTGATGTTTGGTCTTTTCTCCATACTGTTAACCATCAAGTTTGTGACCGAGTTCCTCGAGGGAGCGGTGCAATCTCATTTTCACGGCGCTTTCAGACAGATCGAATATCTCCGCCAACTCTTTTATCGATCGTTCGTGGCGGTAGCGCAGGATAAGCATCTCTTTTCTGTCCTCGGAAAGCGTCTCGAGGGCCAGCATGAGTTTCTCGATCTGCTGCTTGGACTCGGTCTCATGCTCCGGCTGATTGCCGGCAGTTTGCTCGCCAGGCTCAAAACGACGGATTTTCCGTGCATCTGAGCAGCGCTGCTTTCTCCAGTCTCTGGCATAATTCAGAGCCAGAGTGTAAAACCATGAGAAAAATTTCTGCTCTTCCCGATACCGGTCCAGTTTTTCATAAACCCGGCAGAAAACGTCCTGGGTCATGTCGGCGGCATCATCAACCGAGTTGCTGTAACGATACATCAGGTTGAAAATGGTTCTTTTGTATCGCTCAATGAGGGGTGCAAAAGAATCGCTGTCTCCTCCCCGTATACGTTCTATCAGCTGGTTGTCAGAAAGTTCCATTATTCAGGTTATGTCGTTTACCAGGTATAAACGTCGGCGGACCAGGTTGGTCACAAAAAAAATTGCAGAAGACGGACGGTTCGTGACACTCGTTGGTCCGCTTGATCTTATTTACCGGGGGGTGATGAAAAAGCTGACCGATTCGTCAATTTTAAGCTGCATTTTACCTGCCTGGATTACCTCAGGCTCAGCAAACCAGCTGATGCCGATTCTCTCAGAGGGGATGGCCGGAAATTCTTCGAGCAGAAAATTTTTAATGGCGAGGGCCTTGCTGCGGGCAAGTTCTCTATTGTTTTTCTGGTAGGCGACAATCTGCAATTTCCCTTTGGAGGTATTCTCTGCTATTGCCCCTATCACCCTTAATGACTCATGGCTTGCGTCACTAAGCACAGAACTGAATGGTTTGAACCAGATTTTTTCAATGGTAATTGTTCGTGCTCCCAGCGTGTGGTTTCGGTACGAGAAGTCCTGCAGGCTGTTTAAATGGACAGTCGCCCGGCGAGCCATAGCCCCCGAGGGATAGAGCGAGAGATAGGCCTGCCAGGCCTGCAACTCTTCAGGGCTTCTGTCAAGTTTTTTCAGGATGAGGGCCCTGTTGTAGAGCGAAGATGGACTTCCGGGCCAGATCTTAAGAGCACGGGAGTAGAGGTCTAATGCCTCGTCGTATCTTTTTTCTTCCAGCTGATTGTGTCCCAGGTAGATGAGAGCCTGCAGATGCTTCTGGTTGAGCTTGAGGGCTGCCCGGTAATGTATCTCTTCCTTCTTTTTATTGCCTGTCTCTCCATAGGCGATTCCGGTCCAGAACTGATAATCGGCATTGCCGGGATCAAGTTCGCTGGCCTTCAGCAGCTGCTCCAGGGCCTTTTTATATTCAGCATCCTGCAGGAGAAAACGGCCGTAATAATAGCGGGCCAGAGGGCTACCCGGGGTTTCGGCAACTTCACGTTTGAAATCCTCCCGGCCCTTTTTGAAATCCTCAGTCCTGAGGTAATAATCCCCTTTGATCGACTGCTTTACCGTTGTGCCAATATCTTTGACGACACACCCGCCTGAAGCGCTTACCAGGAGAATCAAACAGAATAAGAGCGGTAACCGGTTTAATAGTTTGAAGCTGAGGTGACGTTTCATTTGTTTCTCTTGCGGGAAGAAATTTTAAGAATCGGTCATTGGTTCTGCTGTTGCAGGTTTCTTCGTAGTCGCAGCTGGCTGATATCTGATGAGGGATGCTCCCTCATAATGGTATTGCCACTCTCATTATACCTGCCAGGATGGATAATGTGTAGGGAACCGCTGAATTTGTCTTGCCGGGTTACCGGAATCGACTTCCCCGCTTTGGCGATTGAATTTTCTGCAACAGTGCGGATAATGGCTGTAGGCAGTTTCGCCGAGGGGAAGGATGGCGTGATGAGTCTCGGCCTTTTTTTTTCTATCTAGCAGGTTGGCTGAGAAAATTTGCCTGCCGGCTTCTTATCCCAGGCTGTTTAACAGTGCATCGACCCCTGCCTGGGCAACTTTCTCGTCCTCGTCCGGCGTTCCGGAGCTGCAGCCAATACCGCCGACCGGCTGGTCATCGATAAAGAGCGGCAGTCCGCCTGCGAAAATCATGAAGCGTCCCTGTATGCTTGAGTTGATCCCGAATGCCGGTTGGCCGGGACCGCTGACCGCTCCGTAAGCGCGCGTGGATTTGCGGGCCGCACCTGCCGTATAAGCCTTGTCTATGGCGATGGTGATACTGGTCACCCTGGCGTTGTCCATCCGCTGAAAAAGGAGCAGATTGCCGCCGTCGTCGACGATGGCAATGTCCATGTCAACGCCGATTTCCCTGGCTTTTTTTTCTGCAGCCGCCATCATCAAACGGGCATCTTCCAGCGTGAGTCTTGGTACGGTTTTCATGGCCGCTTCCTCCTGGTGAAGAGTATTTTGCCCGGACAGCAGCCGGGAATTATTATGAAACAATTGGTCAGACATATCATGTTCTTATAAAAAATGCTTGGCCTAACTGAAGCCTCACTGGCTGCCGGATGCCGCGGTGCTGAGAGTTTCCTTACTATCATTATGTTTTAAAATCTCTTATATGTTTTCAAAAGCTGTTTGCTTGCTGGGTAAGGCACTGCTCTTGCGCGGGGGATTTGTCGATTGTGCGGGCGTACTGGCGGTGCAAAGGCAGTGGATTATCTGCAAAGTTGATGGAGAAAAAAGTGCTTCGACCGGGTAATCGAATCATGCTGCTGCTGACGGTAATACTCTTTTATGTTCAGGCCGGAACTGCCGGGGTGATCGATCATTCGCAGCTTATCCAGGATGCGCATGCCGATAACCCTGAGGCCCAATACACCCTCGCCCATCTTCTTCTAAAAGGAAGAGGGGGCATGGCGGTTGATGTCGGATCTGCGATAACCTGGCTCGAAAAAGCTGCTGGAAACGGGCATCCTGATGCCGCCTTCGATCTTGCCGTGTTGTATCTGGAAGGTGAAAGCGTCGACAAAAATGATGGCCAGGCTCTCACCTGGATCACCACTGCTGCGGAACTGGGTCACACCGAAGCGCAATATTACCTCGGTCTTGCCTATCAAAAGAGCAACCCGGAAAATGGAGTTTTCTGGCTGAAAAAGGCTGAAGGAGGCGGACATACAGGTGCCGGCAGGGCACTTGCGCTATTGTGTGAGAAAGAGGCCCTCTGCCGCTAGTCTTTATGGCTCGCTCCGGGAAACCCCTCCTGCCCGGGAGCAATTGCTGCAAAGGGTGCGGTTGCATCCAGGTGGATGGAATCGAGAAGTGCCTGCGGATTTTCTTCGAAATCCTTTTCTATCGAAATGTCGAAATGAAGTTTTTCATCAAATGTTGTTATCAGGTTCTGGTGACTCCAGCGCGTCAGATAGTAGGAAAGCATTTCCGGCAGCCTGGAATGAACCGTCTCATCTGGCAGTGGATCAACAAAACTGGAGGCTTCCAGACGTTCACTCGAAAGGGTCTGTGTCCGGTAGAAGGCCCCGAGAAACATCAATTCCGGTGGCAGCGAGGCCTTCAGGCCGATTTTGGTAAGAAGGCGCAGGAGTACGCGAACCGAGTTTTTACCGGTTCTGGCAATGGGGTAGGGAACGTAAATCGCCCGGGGACTCTTGAGCTGCAGATGGGACTTGATGCTGAGAATCAATTTCCCCAGATCCACCGGGTCGCGGTCGACAAAGTTAAAGGTCCTGCCGCTGAATTCGTCCCGGTTGTCGAGCATGTGATGAATCAGGTAAGGGATTTTCCGGGAGTTTGAGTATGAATGCAGGGTACCTTTCTTGGTAAACAGCACCGGCATGGCCTCATCTGCAATCGAGAAGAGAAGGCGGTGAAAACCCTGAATCTTATGATCATGATTTCCATAAACAACGGAGAGGCGCAGGCAGGAGTAGTCCAGTCCCTCATGCTCATGCATGTATTTCAGCGTCTTTTCGGCCATCAACTTGGATTTGGCATAGTTGCTCAACCGGGCGGTAAGCGGCAGTTGATCCTCTTCCGTGAGGTTTTTACCCGGTGGCAGGGTGGCGGCTGAGCTGAAAAAAATATAGGGGATTTTCAGGGCGCTTGCCGCACGCCCGATATTGACTGCCCCGTTGTAGTTGACCTCGAAAGCGAGCTGGGAGTCGGAATCGATATTGGTGATGGCCGAATTGATGACAAAATCGGGTTTGACCGTCATCAGGTAGGCACGGATATCGTTACAGTTTCTCAGGGAAACCTTCTTGCTGTTTGGTGCCAGGATATCTGCCAGGCCGGGGCGCCGCTGCTTGAAATAGTTGAGAATGGTACCGCCGATGAGGCCGGATCCGCCAAAGAGTACACCCAACCTTCGTTTTCTTTCGTCCGGGGTGGTTTCTGCCATGATCAACTGGTTATGTTATGTAATGGAGTACAGAAAAATTTGATTAAACACTATATGGCGAGATAATTCAATGCATTGCTATTCGGTCGACATGGTAAAAGATGAAAATCTTTCCCGGGTAATTGCAGGACTCTCGGACAAGGGCCTTTTGATCGTGATCATGTGCCTGGCAGGGTAGCGTTAACATCGTTTCATGCTCATTATAAATTGACGGGAAAGACTATTGCTGCCTGAAAGGCTGGATGAAAACAGTGGAGAAGAACGATGATTACCTATTTCTATTGGTTTTGCGTTGTATTGCTTATGGCTGCAGTACTTTATGGTCTTGGTGTTAAAGCGGACAAATGGAGGCCGGGACTGGCTCTGGCCTTTGTCCTGTTCCTTGCCGGCTGGTCTGCCTACTATTTTTATTTCCAGCAGATTTTTGTTAAACGCTACGGCGGGGTCATGACCATCAGTGTGCCGGAGGGGTCGTTTCACCTCATGGCGACCTGGAAGGACGATAATCTGTGGGTGGAGAACTATGATCCGAAAACAAACACCTGCGTGTTCAATGAATATTCGAAGGGCAGTCTTCTGCAGGGAAAGGTTACGATAAAAAACTGCAACCCTCTTTTGCAGCGGCCGTTCGCGGCGACGGAGTCGATCAGGCCATAACACTTTAGGGTACCTTTAGCCGGGAAACGTGCAGGGGAGGCTTTCGGCAGACCTCTGCATGTATGACCTCTGGGAGCACAATGACGGGGTTCGTATGCATTTTACGTAAAAGAGATTGTTCGGCAACCAGCATCGGGATCCTTGCGTTATTTACCATGGATAGATACCCCGATGTGGTATATTAACGTCTGAATAAGGTCATTAATTTAGTTCGTTAAACTATATTTTCGGTGCCAGCCGATACCCGTACACCTGGAAGGGGAAACGCGGTGCGCGGTAAAAGAGATTTTAGGTTGACCTGAACG
>JAHEMX010000269.1 GCA_024643445.1 Desulfobulbaceae bacterium
AGCAGTGGAGAGCACCGCTGTCTCCGGCGTGATTCCATAGAAATGGGCGAGAAACCAGCTGCCGACGATTATTATCGCGCCGATTGCGAGACCAAGAAAGAGAAGGCTGATGGGCCAGTTTACCGCCTGGGCCAGCGCGTCCTTGGTGATACCACTGCCGAGCGAGCAGCCGATAATGGCAAAGGCGAAATTCCTCAGGAGATTCGGGATACCAACCGGCAGCTTGCAAAGCGCTGCTATCGACACCGCGATACTGGCCCCGACCAGGGGTGCTGCCGGCACTCCGGCCAGGGTGGCCGCCGTGGAACCGGCAAAGCCAATCACCAGGGTAAGAAGCAGAGATCCGAGTGAAATCCTGGACATTGCTATTGTCGATCCGGATTCCTGCTTGCCCGGCACGTTCTTTTTCAGCATGGATGGTAGAAACAAGAAAGAAGTTAAACGAAACGGCTTATCATGGTTGCGCTTACCATTTTGTTAAATAAACTGCCTATCTCCTAGGCATCCATGATGCTGGTTACTGAATTTTAAAATTCAATCCTGTTTATAAAACTTTTCAGGAATCAGGACAACCTTGCCGAGAACCTTTCTTTCTTCCAGCAGTTGATGAGCCAGCGCTGCCTGCTCCAGACGTAAGCATTTACCGGTAAAGACTTCGATCTTCTTATGCACCAGCAAGTCAATGACGAGATTCATCGTTTCCCGCACCGGGCCTGGCCGAAACCTCCGGTAATGACCGAAACTGCACCCCAGGATGGAACGGTTGGTGGTGTAAAGCCCGTCCGGCGGAAGAGAGGCCGGCTCATTTTTCATCTCACCGAACAATACCAGCCGCCCAAACGGTGCCAGGCATTGCAGGTCCTGTTCAACGGTCGAACCTCCGAGCGGACTCATAATGACATCGACACCCCTGCCTTCGGTCATGTTTTTAATAGCTTCGGCATAGCTCTTTGATGAATAATCGACAACGCCATCCGCACCCATTTTTCTGACATGATCCTCTTTCCAGGGACTGCCGATAGAGCCAAAAACCCGTGCGACGCCCAAAGCCTTTGCCACCTGCAGGGCGGTTGTTCCAACTCCGCCGGCGGCGGCGTGGACAAGAAGGCTCTCGTGCGCCTCTATTTTAGCTACCTGTTTCAGCATGTGTGTCGCGGTTCCGCTAACCAGGGCGGCTGCCGATGCGCTGATAAAATCAACGGTCTCGGGAATAACAAAAGTGAGTTCCTGGTTGGCAACCGCTTTCTCGGCATAAGAGCCGGAAACGGGAAAGGCGATAACGTGATCACCCGGCTTTATGTCCGTTACATCGCCGCCCACGGCAAGCACGATTCCGGCAATATCGAGACCAGGGATAAATGGTGGCTTCTTCGCCAGATGATAGCCGCCTGAACGGGCCTTGGTATCAGCAAAATTCACACTTGCCCCCCGCACTTCAATCAATACCTGGTGTGACTCCGGAACAGGATCAGGGAGATCCTTATATTCCAGCACCTCAGGTCCCCCAAGCCTGGTTACCTGGATTCCTTTCATCTCATCACCTCCATGCGGAGTATCAGTTTCATAGTGAAATCAAACAATAAACACATTTTCTTGATCTGCATGCTGCCAAGATATCAGGGAATATCGATGAGAGCCAACAATTCGCCAGGTATGCATGGACAGAAAATACTCAGTTACGCTTCCAGATTTTGCTGATCAACGGCCAGAACAGGCTCATCAAAGTAAGGACCAGGAAACCATCGACTATCGGGCTTTCAAAAAACCGTAACCAATTGTTATCGTAGATAATCATCGCCCGGGAAAGGTTCTCTTCGACAAGCTTGCCCAGGATCAGGCCCATGACCAGCGGGGCGGGACCAAAACCATGCCGTTTCATCAAAAAACCGACGATGCCGGCAACCAGCATGGTCCAGACGTCGAAGAGCGACGAGGCAAAGGCATAGGAACCCACCATGGAGAAGACAAATACCGACGGCCAGAGAATCTTCCGCGGAATCAGGGTAATCCGCGAAAAAACCTTTGCCCCGGCCAGCCCGACAATCAGGAACATGAAATTGGCAATGATCATGGCGCCGAAAATCGCGTAGACAATATGCGGCGTTTCCCGTACCAGGAAGGGCCCCGGTCGAAATCCGTGCATGATAAGTGCGGCAAGAATGAGCGCCGTCGTCGCACTCCCCGGGATACCAAGCGCCAGGGTAGGCACCATGGCGCCGCCGGTAGCCGCGTTATTGGCGGCCTCGGGACCGACGATGCCTTCCGGAGCCCCTTGGCCGAACGCTTCCTTGTTCTTGGCAAAGCGTTTCGCTTCATTGTACCCCATCAGTGCGGCCACGGTGGCTCCCTCGGCGGGCAGGATGCCGATAAAGGTCCCAAGAACGCTGGAACGTATGATCGTCCACTTCATTCTGAGAAACTCTTTCAGGGAAGGAAGCTTCACCACCACCGAGGTGATGCGCTCAAAGGTTTTATCCAGGGTCTGCGACTGGTTGAGCAATTCTCCTATGGCAAAGAGACCGATGAGGACCGGAATAAAATTTATCCCTTCGGTCAGTTCCGGCGAGTTGAAGGTAAAGCGCTCGACGCCGGTAGTGATGTGAATGCCCACGGTCCCGATGAGCACCCCGACAGCCCCGGCGATCAGGTTGCGGATGGATGAAGTGCCGCTGATGGAGGCCAGCATGGAGAGGGCGAAAACAGCCAGGGCAAAATATTCCTGGGGCCTGAATTTCAAGGCCACCTCGGCGAGCACCGGCGCCAGAAACAGGAAGATGAACAGACTGAAGATCCCTCCCGTCACGCTGCTGACTGCCGCAAGCCCCAGCGCCCTGCCGGCTTCACCCCTTTTGGCCATCGGGTAGCCGTCGAACGCCGTGGCCACCGCCGGGGGGGCGCCCGGGGCATTGATCAGAATTGCCGTGATCGAACCGCCGAACGTACCGGCACAATAGAGGGCGGCCATCATCGAGATCGCCGAAACCGGCTCCATCGAGAGACTGAACGGCAGGAGCAGTGCAATCGCCATCGGCGAACTCAAACCCGGCAAGGCCCCGACGCACACCCCGATCAATACCGCGATGAAGATCAGGAAGATGTTCATTGGATCTAAAATAAGAGCGAATCCCTGTATTGCTGCATCCATTAGTGACCCTCTGTTAAAATAGTTTAGACCAGATGCCGGTCTCGAAATAAACACCGAGAACCTTGGTAAAAAGAAGGGTCACCGCCCCGGGGAAAATAATGGCAAACGGCAGCAGAACCCGAAGACGCCGCTCCCCCCAGAGCAGTGGCAAAAGCAGGCAGATAAGAATCATGGTTACAAAGATTCCCAGCCATGGCATCAAAAAGATGATAAAGCAGAGCAATAGCGCCGTAACGATGGATATGGGTTTGACGCTGACCTCCCGCTCCTTGCCCGCCACTTTTTTTCCTTTAAAGTATTGTTCAAAGGGGATGGCGAGTGTCAAAATCATGATGAAAATCAGGATGATCTGCGGGAACCATTCCGGAGGGATATTCTGCGACATCTGCTCCGAGGCTTCCTCAAAACGGGTGGTGACGTAAAAAAGGAAACCGCAGACAGCAAGAATAATCGCCGCCAGGATAACATCGGTCCAGTCAACGCCGGGAGGAGACGGATTCCCGCTCCTCCCGGTCGCATCAGAACGCTCAGGTATATTCTTCTTCACTATGAGGTCCCAGGATAGGATTGATCTGTTCGGGTTCGCACCGCTCCTACTTGAAACCGAGCTTTTCTACTGCCAGGACGGCCTTCGCATACTCTTTCTTGATCTGGGCGTCCCAAACGTCATGACCGGCGACACTCTCCTCGACGGTGAGCCCGGAAGAGGCAAGGTAATTCTTGAAAACGTCACCGCTCATGCCCTTGACGAGACCATCGGAAAGGATTTTGACCCGATCATCAGGAGTGCCCTTCAGGACGGCATAACCGCGGGTTGTCGAGCAATCGACTTCGAATCCTTTTTCATAGGTCGAAGGGATGTCCGGGTATCCGGACAGACGCTTCGGCGCCATGACGACCAGCGCCCGCAGGGTGCCATCCATGATCTGCGAGCGTGCCTCACTGACATTGGGCAGCGTTGCATCGATTGCCCCGGACATCAGCGCGTTCACCATCTGGCCCCCGCTCTCAAACGGCACGGCCTTGTAATCGAAGCCCGCCGCTTCAGCCAGTTGCGCCAGACCGATGTGCTCGGTACTGCCAAGGACCGAAACGCCCCAGCTGAGGGGTTTCGCCTTGGAGGCGGCGATAAGGTCTTCGATAGTTTTGATGTCGCTCTTGGCGTTGACCGTGATGAAGGTCGGGTCGTCCATGGCCCGCGCCACGCCGACGAGATCGTCAATTTTCAGCACTGACTTGCCCCTGGCGATGGTATACAGATGACTCTGCGTCAACGCCAGCATGGTATAGCCATCCTTGGGCTGGGATTCCACATACTGGTGCGCCTTGGCGCCGGAACCGCCGCTTTTGGACATGACCTGCATATCGACGTCCAGGACCTTGCGGGTCTGCATCGTCATCATCCGGGCCGTGATATCGGTGCCGCCGCCATAGGTGGTGTGAATAACAACCTTGATCGTATCCGACGGGAATTTCTCATCCGCCGCCAGGCCGGCCACCGTGCTCAAGCCAAGAATAACCGAAGCGAAGACCAGGATTTTCAGACGATAATACGGTACCAATGTTCTCATGAGACACCTCCCTTTGATTACTCTTTGAAGTTATTGAGTAGTTACCAGAGACAACCAGGCCGAACCGCGCAGATTTCCGGGGTCCGGGCACCCAAGGGTTCCCGGAGACTCAGCTCCCTGCGGGAGCCGGCAGGTTCCTCCTGGTAACTAATCATGCCACAGGCGCTGCTGCCTGAACCAGTTTGGTGATATCTTCAAGCGCTTCCAAATGCTCGATTGTCTTAAAAATATCTTCTCGGGCGGCCCGGTCAAGCAGCCGCTCGGTACAGTCGGTAAATTTGTTTTGCAGTTCCTTGTCACTGAGCGGATTGTCCGGCCCGCCCCGGTAATTCTCGTCGGCCTCCTTGACGATCCTGCGTCCATCGCCCAGCACCACCTCAACCCGGGAACGGATCTTGTCCCAGCCTTTGGCTTCTATGTCGGCATCGAACTCGTTGCGGATTTTACGCATCAACTGCTGGGTGCGGTCAGCCTTGACGAAGGCGTCGGTGAACTCGTTCACGCCGGCTTTTCTCGAAATGATGATCGCGGCAAGAAGGAACGCCATACAGAACTTTCCCTCCAGTTCATCGTTGGCGATCTTGTACCTGATGGGATTTAAAATGTTTGATCCGGCAAAGAGGATTACTTCCCTGATGTCTTCAGCCTTGATGTCATGCTCGGTCACGATGGCGAGCATGGCGTCCATGGAGGGGTGCGTCAGGACACCGCAGGGATAGGGCTTGATGCTCACGCCGGGATCGACGATGGTATGCGGCTTGCCGATGCAGCCGGCAATGTTCTCGATATCGAAGCCCCGGCCCAAAACGCTGAAGAAGCCCCAGGGACCGTCGAGCGCCTCCATGTTTGCCTCAAAGCCGCTTTGAGCGAGCAGTGCCGCGGTAACCCCGTTGCTCGCCGCCCTGCCCACATGCAGCGGCTTGGTCATCGTGCCGAAATTGGTGCGAATGCCTGAA
>JAHEMX010000270.1 GCA_024643445.1 Desulfobulbaceae bacterium
ACACCACCGAGGAAGTCGCCAAGATCCTGCTCTACCGTGACATGGAGGTGCCGGACGCTCTCAAGGACATCCTTGATGAGTTGCTCGAGGCAACCATGGAGATCAGCGTTTCGACAAAAGGTATGATCGAGCAGCTCGACGAACTCCTGCAGGTGGGTTTTCGCGGTCGTGAAAATGACAAGGTTGCCAGGATGATAACCGGCGTCAGAAGAACAGAGCATGACATTGACGCGATCATGTTTCGAACGAGAAGGATACTTTTTGAAAATGAAAAAGAACTGGATCCGGTGACGATTATCTTCTGGTATAAACTGATCGATTTTCTCGGAGCAATATCCGACCAGGCAGAAAACATCGGTGATCGTCTCTTACTCTTTCTCTCAAAGTAATCACGGAACGTTATGGATATTATTGCATCGTACGGAACAGTTCTTTTGATCATGGCCATCATTTTTGGCCTGTATATGACCTGGGGCATTGGCGCCAACGATCTGGCCAACGCCATGGGAACATCTGTCGGGGCGGGGGCGGTAACCCTCAAACAGGCCATCGGCATCGCCATCGTTTTTGAGTTCAGCGGTGCGGTTCTTGCCGGCGGCCATGTCACCAGCACTATCCGCAAGGAGATCATTGACCCTTCCGGCATCATCGGTTCACCGGAAATCCTTATCTACGGCATGCTCGCTTCCCTGCTAGCCGCGGCGTTCTGGCTGATGGTCGCCTCATGGAAGGGCTGGCCGGTCTCCACCACCCATTCCATCATCGGAGCCCTGATCGGTTTTGCGGTAGTCGGCATCGGTCCCGAAGCGGTGAAGTGGGGAAAGGTAGGAAGCGTTGTGGCAAGCTGGGTGGTCAGCCCGGTGATCGGCGGGACGATATCCTTTCTTCTGGTCATGAGTACCAGAAAGCTTATTTTCGATACCGACAATCCGCTTAAATATGCCAAGAGATACGCCCCCTGCTACGTTTTTCTGGTGGGATTCGTCATCTCACTGGTAACCCTGTTCAAGGGGCTGACGCACCTGAAAATCAACCTGAGTGTAACCCAGAGCTTCGCTCTGGCCGTCGGTTTCGGGCTTTTGACCGCCTTTATCGGCTGGTACTTTATCCGCCGGATTAAAGAGGACCGTGCCGCTGATCGAGGTTATCATTTCGCCAGTGTGGAAAAGGTTTTCGCCCCGATGATGCTCTTTACCGCCTGCGCCATGGCCTTTGCCCACGGATCAAACGATGTGGCAAACGGTATCGGCCCGCTGGCAGCCATCGTCAGCATCATCAGTTCCGGCGGCGAGGTCATGCAGAACTCCGAACTCCCGGTCTGGATCCTGCTGCTGGGCGGCGGGGGAATTGTTCTGGGTCTGGTCACGCTCGGCTACCGGGTCATGCTGACCGTCGGCAGAAAAATAACCGAACTGACGCCTTCCCGCGGGTTTTGTGCGGAACTGGCCGCCGCGACGACCGTTGTCATCGCCAGCCGTACCGGTTTGCCGGTATCAACGACCCATATCCTGGTCGGCGCCGTGCTCGGAGTCGGCCTTGCCCGAGGCATAGGGGCGCTGGACCTGCGCGTCATTTTCAATATTATCGTGAGCTGGCTGGTTACGCTGCCGGCCGGTGCCATCATGGCCATGCTGTTCTTTTTTACCCTGAAGGGGATATTCAGCTGATTGGCTCCCGCCGGTATCAGGTGACGGCGGCGTGACAACCATACGGACTTGTTTTACCGCTGAGCGGAGCTTACCGCCTGCAGATAGCTTCGCCAGACCGGGGCGGCGCTCCTGCCGCCGTTTTCTGATCTGCCGAGACTTTCGTTTCGATCGTGGCCAACCCAGACGCCGGCTATAGTCCTGTCTTGAAATCCGATGAACCAGGCATCCCTGTTTTCATCGGAGGTACCGGTTTTACCGCCGCACTCGCCGGACAGCCCCTGCGCCCTGGTCCCGGTCCCCTCGCTGATCACCTTTTCCAGGACTGTTTTCATCCGCTCACCATTTTCCGCCCCCATAACCGGCGTACCCTTGTTCCGAACACGATACAAAAGACGGTTGTCAGCGCCGGTGATGGTACTGATCAGGTTCGGCTGCACATAGTTCCCGTCACAGACGAATGGTGCATAGGCAGCGCTCATTTCGAGCAAAGACACATCCACCGCACCCAGGGCAAGTGACAGGTCAGACGGCATATCAGCCGTTATCCCGGCGCGTCTGGCCAATTCCTGCACAGGCTTTATGCCGATACGCTGCATGACCTTGATCACCGGAATGTTATAGGAGTGAATAAGGGCTGTTTCCAGGGATACCGGACCGTAGAAACTGCCGGAAAAGTTTTTCGGGCGCCAGGGCTGCCCGTCGGCTCCGGTTATCGAGATCGGCTCATCCGTGACCATAGAATCTGGGCGCAAGCCTTTCTCAAAAGCCGCACTGTAAACAAGCGGCTTAAACACCGATCCTGCCGGTCTTCGAGCCTGTACCGCACGGTTGAACGGTGTTTTGCTGAAATCGCTTCCACCAATCAGGGCCCTTACTTTGCCGCTGCAGGCCTCAAAACTGACAAGCGCACCTTCAGGCATTCCCCCCTTCTCTTGACTGGCGCCGTTTCTTTGTCCGATTTCCTGCAACCCGGCACGAAGTGCCTTGTGCGCTTCGCGCTGCATCTGTTGATCAAGATTCGTGTGGATACGGACACCGGCGGTCGCAAGCGGCTGGCCGAGCATCTGTTCAGCGCGTTTACGCACTTCCTGCAGATAGTAGCCGTTCGTTCCGGCATCACCCGGCTCGGACTGCACCATCACCGAACGCATGGAAAATGCGGCTTTTGCCTGGTCGTCCGTTATATAGCCATCCGCCGCCATGCGGTTCAGAACATAGCGTTGACGGGCGTGTGCGAGATCCCAGTGCTCCCGCGGGGAATACCGGCTCGGTGCCTGCGGTAAACCCGCCAGCAGGGCAATCTCGCCAAGAGTCAGTTGGGATGCATGTTTGGCAAAATAGGTCTGGGCTGCAGTCTCGACACCGTAAGCCCCTTCACCGAGGTAAATATGATTAAGGTAAATGTATAGTATTTCATCTTTACTCAACATGGTATCGATGCGCCAGGCGAGTATCGCTTCCTTGAATTTTCGCAGATAGGTTTTTTCCGGCGTTAACAGCAGCGATTTGGCGACCTGCTGGGTAATGGTCGACCCGCCCTGCCCCTTTCTACCCTCCCTGAGATTATGTAACAGAGCCCTGAATACCGAGAAAAAGTCCAGCCCCGGGTGCTCGAAGAAGCGGCCATCTTCTGCGGCAACAAAGGCCTTTGGCAAGAGCGGATGCATTTCATCAAGAGAGATGACAATGCGATTCTCCTCGAAGAGACGGTCGACAACCGCACCTCGACGATCAAGGATAAGCGTGGTCTGTGGCGGCCGATAATGAGAGACACTCCGAAGATCGGGGATATTCAGCAGGTCCAGGGCGACAAGCAGGCTGACAAGAAACAGCGAGAGAACAGCACCGATTGAAAATAGAAAGACGATTACCTGTTTCTCCCTGACCGGTGGCCGCTGCTTTCTGGACGTCGTCTTTTTTTTCCCTGTTACCGCTGCCACGTCTATCGGATAAGGTTGAATTGTAGTAGGTTAGAACCTATAGTATAGGCCACGTTGAATGATCAGGTTATTCGTTCGAGTTCAAGGCATGCGAGAAAAGTTACCGTAGGCGCCCTGAAGGAAGTGCCCTTGGGGTGCATATATCTGATATTCAGAGGATACATTTTCTCAAATAACGCAGATATCGGGCGAAAAAACGATTATTCAATGCGGCCTAAAATTTCGCCTAGTCTATACGCCAAGCTCATTCCTGGCAACAGCTATTAAACTGAAACAATGTCAAAGATACGTATACTCCCCGAACAGCTCGTCAACCAGATAGCAGCGGGTGAAGTGGTCGAACGTCCGGCCTCCGTCGTCAAGGAGTTGCTGGAAAACAGCCTTGATGCCGGAGCCTCCCATATTGAGATCGGTGTTGAAGGCGGCGGAACCCGGCTGATCCGTATCAGCGACGATGGCGAGGGAATGGACGAGGATGACGTCCTGCTCTGTTTTGAACGCCACGGTACCTCGAAGATTAAAGATGGAGATGATCTCGGCTCAGTCTGCACGCTTGGTTTCAGGGGTGAGGCGATTCCATCAATTGCTTCCGTATCGCGGATGATCATCACCTCCCGTGCCAGGCAGCGCGAGATGGGTTCCACGGTTGTCTGCCACTTCGGTTCGATCAAACAGGTGCATGAAGCCGGCGCCAGAAGCGGCACCACTATCGAGGTAAAAAATCTCTTTGCCAATACACCGGCCCGTAAAAAGTTTCTGCGTACCACCCGAACCGAACTCTCCCATATCGATGACACCGTAAAGAATTACGCACTGGCTCGTCCCGATGTCGGTTTCACCCTTCGCATCGATGAGCGGGATACCGTCAGGCTCGAGGCCGGCATGACGCTTCAGCAGAGGCTCGCCCGCATTCTGAACTATCCCGGCCCGTTGCTGACCGTTGACAGCGGGTCTCCGGGGCCTGACTCCATTGTCGTCAGCGGACTGCTGCTGCCGCCTGATTCAAGTGCGCCGGTAGCCGGCCGTATCCGGCTCTTTGTCAACAACAGGGCGATCAAGGATCGGCTGCTTGTTCATGGCGTGAACGAAGGTCTCCGTTCTTTTCTTCTCAAGGGGAGAAGCCCTGCCGGTATCATCAAGGTCACGCTTTCTCCGGAGCTTGTCGATGTCAATGTCCACCCGGCCAAGCATGAAGTGAGGTTCAGGGACAGTCAACTGGTGCACCGGAAGGTTTCTGCTGCCGTTCGCCAGGCAATGATCAGCGAGCAGCAGCATGTCAGACAGACCATCTTCAGTATGCCCCCGGATCGCGACAAGCCCGTCGCTGAAAAATCTGAAATACCGGCAAAAAGTAATCTTCCAACCGATTCTTTCCGCCATCGCCCCCAAGACAGCCATGATCTGAAGAAATCTGACACCCGTCATCCAGTCTCCGCGCCTGATCTCTTTGCGACTCACGAAGCCATTCACCGGCTGTTGCCCGATGACACGGATAAACGAGGTTCCGCCACCCCTTCCGGCCTGGATTATGAGTCCATACGGGTTGAAGATCTCTTTGTCATCGGCACCTTCCTGGATCTCTATATTTTCTGCCGAAACAAGGACAATCTGGTGGTGATAGATCAGCACGCCGCCCACGAGCGCCTGCTCTTTGAAGCGCTGCGCTCGCAATATTCCCGGGGCCGGGTCGCCTCCCAGACTCTGCTTTTCCCGGTAACCCTTGAATTAACGACCTTCCAATCCGAGCTGGTCGAAACCAACCTGCCGATTCTTGAAAACATGGGATTCGGCATCAGGGATTTCGGCGGTACCACCTGGGTTCTGGCGGCGATACCGGCTCTTGCCGGTACGGCATCACCAACCGATTTATTCCTTGATATCATTGAACAATTCGGCAGCGAAAAAGAGGCCCGTGCGGGAGATTCCCTGAACACGATACTTGCCACCATGGCCTGCAAGGCGGCGGTGAAATCCGGTGATCCGCTATCCGGACAGGAAATCAGGGAACTGCTGGAGCGCATGGTTCGCGCCGAT
>JAHEMX010000271.1 GCA_024643445.1 Desulfobulbaceae bacterium
CCCACGTTGCAGCCACCGGCGAGAGAAGCGCCGATTCCCATCAGGATTCCGGCTATGACCGCCTTTACCATTTCCCGGTAGGGAGGGATTCGTAGAGCAAATTCTTTACCAAGGCAGGCCGAGACAAAGGCGCCAAGCACAAAACCGATGCCGATGACCGAGCCGGAACTGACCAGGATTGAAGCCGGCGCCTCCTGGTATAAAGCAAAGACCCCCGCATCCGTACCAAGCGCCGAGGAAACACCGTACATGATCCAGTCGCCCCAATTCCTGATGGCGCCTACAGCTCCCCACGGCCGCCACCAGGCCATAATCATTACAGAGAAAAAGCCGACCACGATACCGGTGATGGTGGCATTCCACTCCGTCTGGCAAAAGATCTTGTAAAGACCTTTCACCTTGTCCACGACAATACTCTGCTCGCTCATACCTTCCTCCCCTAAAGACCATTGATAATTCAACATTAACCTCCATTTCTTTACCTGCGGCGAGTGATTTTGTCAACACTGTTACAATGTGGTATATTTACGTTTTTCCGTTTGTTTTTATACAATTTTTTGGTTGGATATAACGATTTATTATGCTAAAAATCAGGTGATATATGCTACGGGTGAGGGATCCGAATTATTCTTTTACGTACCGGTTTCAGGAGTACGACTCGATAATCGAGAAATCTTTTTTTGTAACCAATGAACATTTTCAGGAGGAAACTATGAGTGATGTAAAACAAGTAGCCGCCGATGTCACTGCCGACACCGTCCTTGATGCCAAAGGGTTGAGTTGCCCGATGCCGCTGCTTCGAACCAAAAAAGAGATGGGTAAACTAAGCAGTGGCCAGATACTGCAGGTTGACGGCACTGATCCCGGTTCAAGAAATGATATCCCGGGCTGGTGTGACCGAGCCGGCCATCAGTATCTTGGAGAGAAAGAAGGAAGCGGCTTCTTCAGTTTCTTTATCAAAAAAGGCTAACTGCATAGTACATGTAAGGAACCGCTGTCAGTTACGATCGGCACCGGGATCTTTTTTCAAGCCCCCTGTCTCAAAGGGGGCTCATTTTTACATTTTGGAGGCAACCGATGGCTAAAAGTCTTGGCATATTCGTTACCAACCCGGATAACTTTCACCACGTTTTCGGCGTTGTTAAAGCAGCAAAAGCTAAGGGTTCAAAGGTAAAGGTCTTTTTTACCTGGACCGCAACACACAATGCAAAACTGAAAGAATTTCCCGCGCTCTGTGAGCTAGCTGATGATGTGTCGATCTGCGTCGACAGTTATAAAAAGCAGGGATACGACATAAATGATGTTCCCGCCGGCCTGTCCCCCAAGGAAATGGCGACCCAGGCCCAGCACGGCATCATTATCGAAGATTTCGACAGCTATATCAGCTTCTAAGGGGAGGGAAAACATGGAATATAAAAAAGTGTGCCTCATGTATCGCCACAAAGACTACGCGGTAGATGGAATGCGTTCAGCTCTCGGTCTGGCTGTTGAAAACATGTATTCTTATGGCGTGGTAATGGATACCGAAATTGAAAAGCTCGACGAACATAATCTGGAAAGCATCGAGATGCTTCGGGATATGGAAGGTGAGATATATTCGACGGTTCCGGCAAATGTAGAAAAAAACGGTTTTGAGCCGATTACCATTGAAGAACTTGGCGAAAAATTACGAGATATGTCCATTGTTATTCCCTATGGATTAAAATAGGGCAGGAGGGGTCATGAAAATATTGAATGTCTATCGCTCTGAACCCGATGATACGGTAAAGAAGCTTGTTGAAATAGTTACGAGAGACAGAGAATCAGACACCTTTGATCTCGGTGCAGACAATCCGGACTATAGCGTCCTCGTTGATAAGATTTTTGCCGCCGACCAGACCATCTGCTGGTGGTAACTTAAAACCCCCGGGGTTTAGCTTCCCCGGGGGTTTTCATCTTTTTATTCCTATCTGTTCCGCCAGGTAATTGTGCAGCTCCGGGCGCATCCTTTTTATCCCTTTTTGATCATCTCCAGCTATGACCCGGTTGGTCAAAAGAACAGCAATAAGCTCTCTTTCCAAATCAATCCAGAACGATGTCCCGGTAAAACCCAGATGACCTATGCTCTCCGGTGAGAAATGGTCTCCTGCGCTGGATCCCTGTTTTGACGGCAGGTTAAAACCCGCCGTCCATTCCGATAAACCCACCCGCTTGCAGGCAAACAAAAAGGTATCTCTTTTTATAGCCAGCCTGCTCCTCTTACCTTTATACAGGGCAAGTAACTCCCGACAAAGAACCATGACTGCCCGTGCACTGCCGAACAATCCCGCATGTCCGCAAATTCCTCCTATTGAACGGCAATTATCGTCATGCACAACTCCCTTTAAAACAGCGCCACTCCATCCACATCGGCCGGTAGCGGCAAAAGAATGAGCAACCACATCTGCTGCTTCATTGCAGCCCGGGAAAAAGAGTTCATTTTCTATTCCGAGCGGTTTAGCCACAAGATCAGACCACAAAAGATCGAGCCTTTTCCCGGTTCTTTCTTCCAAAACAAATCCTAACAATATATACCCAAAATCACTATAGAGGTGCCTGGTTCCTTGCTTGTACTCCACTTTCTGATTTAAAATCTTGTTGATAAACCAATCTCTCCTTCTTTCTTTATCCAGCCTGATAGCCCCTTTCCAGAAATCACGGTGAGCCACCAGACCCGATGAATGGTTCAATAGGCTTAAAATATCCGCGCTTCTGAGCGGTTCAGGAACGCGCGTATTGAAAAAGGAGCCCAAAAGGTCATGCCATGCCAGTTTTTTAGAATCCATAAGAGAAAGGGCAACCAGGGCTGTTACCAGAGGTTTGGTGAGAGAGGCAAGATCAAAAACAGTCTCATTACAAGTTTTTTCCAAAGAGATGAGACTGGTCGTCCCGCAGTTGATGACGTTTTCTTCGTCCTCCACTAAACCAGGAGCATGATAAGCCATAGATGCTGCAGAGAAAACCTTATTATTATAGTTACTTAAAAGTATATTTAAAAGACCTTCTGCAAGGATATTTTGCTGGTGTGTGGACATCGGTGAAAAGCCATTATTCTATTGAATTTTTTCCCTATTTCCAGTAAATTATAAGGAGTTTTTTGTGTTTTGTAACTAGTTGTTTTTCTTTCTTAAAAAAGAAAAATTTTTCAATACAAATTCAACACCTTTTCAACATAAAAAAGCAGTTTCTTATTCACACCTTGTTTACTTGTTTGTTGATAAGCGGTTTTAAACGAAAAAACATCTTTTCCCACAACCGTTCTGTTTAAAAAATTTATTTAAATTACAAATAGTTACCTTTTTTTTAAACAAATCAACGGCGATAATAACAACAAGAAAAAGTAATGATTAACGAAAAGATAAAAAAGGAAGATACCTATGGCTCTTACATGCAAAGTGCAAAAGAATAATTTTATAGAAGGTCTTGCCTCACTTCAGAATATAACGAATAAGCGGGGAACGTTGGCTATACTTTCAAATATTCTTGTAGAAGCAACCAGTAATGGGCTGGTATTGACCGCAACAGACCTCGAGGTAGGATTGAAACTATTTGTTCCGGCAGAAATTGAAAATACCGGGAAACTGACACTTCCTTCTAAAAAAATATTTGAAATTGTTCGTGAATCCGGATCCGATGAAATAATAATAGAAGAAACAGAAAACAGCTGGGTAAAGATAAAAGCAGGTATGAGTACCTATAACCTGGCCGGTATATCAAGTGATGAGTTTCCAGCTTTTCCGGAGTTTGATGAAGATACCTTCACTTCCTTTGAAGCGCATATATTTCTTGATCTGATAGACAAGGTCGTTTTTTCAATAGCCGGTGAACAGGAGAATATCTATTCTCTGACCTCAGCGCTGATAGAAAAGGAAAAAAGAGACGGTGTTTCTTACCTGAAAATGGTTTCTTCTGACGGTCATCGTCTCTCTATCATGGAAAAGGATGTAGCCGTTGATGTGGAAAATTTTTACATGAACGATACAACCCTTATACCCAAGAAAGGTATTCAGGAACTGAGAAAATTTTCAGAAAACAGGGATACCATAGACGTTTCTTTTGAGAAAAAACAAATGGTTGTAAGAGATGGAGATGCCGTTATGGTTATTCGTCTCAAACAGGGAGAATTTCCCCAGTACAAAGCTATCATAAAATCAGTTAAAATTGATAACTGTTTGAAAATAAATAGAATTCCATTCCTTGATTCCTTAAAAAGAATTAATCTGTTCACCGAGGATATTTTTCATACTATCCAGTTGCAGATAGAGGAAAATACCATGGTTCTCACCTCACAGAACGCCGATATTGGAAATGCCAAGGATGAACAACATATTACCTATTCAGGTGTTCCGCTGACGCTCGGATTTAATTGCCGGTATTTCATTGAGACTTTGCAGGTAATGGAGTGCGAAACCGTTGAGGCATACATTAATTCAGAAAACAGTCCCTGTCTTATAAAGTCCTCTGAAGACAAAGGGTTTATAAGCATTGTTATGCCAATGCAATTATAGAGTAATGACACCTCTAATAATGAGGATATTCCCCGAAAGTAAGGAAAAAAATAAAGGGTAACCATAAATATCTATTTAATATTATAATTAAAAAAAAACAAGTATAGTTAATATTTAAGGCTAAAGGGAACACGTCCAGACGGCCTAACTAAATCCTTGTTTTTATTTCAGGACAATCAGCCCTACATACAAAGGTAAAAAAGCGTGACTGAAGAAAGAAACAACTATGATGCCGGTCAGATAAAAGTTCTTGACGGATTGGAAGCGGTCAGAAAAAGACCATCAATGTACATAGGAAATACTGCTGTTGAAGGACTTCACCATCTCATTTGGGAGGTTGTAGACAACAGTATAGACGAGGCTCTGGCTGGATACTGCAAGAGGATCCGGGTTACCATTCATGAGGATAACAGCGTAACGGTAGAAGATGACGGAAGGGGTATCCCGGTTGATATTCATCCAACAGAAAATGTTCCTGCCCTTGAGTTGGTCATGACCACACTGCATGCCGGTGGAAAATTCGATCATTCAACCTATAAGGTTTCTGGAGGTTTGCACGGGGTTGGTGTTTCCGTTGTTAATGCTCTCTCTTCAAGAGCTACGGCAGAAGTGAGAAGGGATGGGAAAAGATATCGGCAAGTTTATCAATACGGAGCGAAAGTAAGTGAACTCGAGGAAGTTGGGGTAAGTGAGAAAACCGGCACAACCATCACCTTCAAGGCCGATGAATCAATATTTACGGAAAGTGATGTCTATGAATATGAAACGGTCAAGACAAGGCTGCGTGAGCTTGCCTTTCTCAACAAGGATGTCCGTATCTATCTGAAAGATGAAAGAAGCGGTGAGGAAGATAAATTTCACGCTTCCGGTGGTCTTGTTTCCTATGTTGAATGGCTGAATAGGAACCGGACCCCGGTATTTAACGATCCTATTTTTATTTCCAGTGAAAGAGACCAGGTTGAAGTGGAGGTATGTTTTCAATATTTTGATGGTTATTCAGAGCGGCTCTTTTCTTTTGTCAATAACATCAATACCAGGGAAGGGGGTACTCATGTTGCCGGCTTTAGGTCGGCCCTGACCAAGTGC
>JAHEMX010000272.1 GCA_024643445.1 Desulfobulbaceae bacterium
GGATTATGGAATTACCAGAGAAGAGGCCCTTGGTCTGGTGCACCGGCATCTGCAGAACCAGAATATGATCAATCATAGTCTGGCAGCAGAGGCTGTCCTTGGCGCCCTGGCTGAGAAACTTGGCGAAGATGTGATGAAATGGCGCCTGGCCGGACTCCTGCATGATCTGGATGCGGAAAGCCAGCCTGATCTCGCAACGCATACGCAAGAGACTGTTGAAATCCTGAGCAGCCTGGGGGTGGATGGCGAGATTATTGAAGCCATCAGGCTTCATAATCCGCAAGCGTATCCCGGTGCGGTCCGCACAACCTCGATGCAGCATGCCCTTGCCGCCGGAGAAACGGTTACCGGCCTTGTTGTCGCGGCAGCTCTCGTTAATCCAGCCAAAAAACTTTCCGCAGTCAAGGCCAAATCGGTAAAAAAACGCTATAAGGAAAAGGCCTTTGCCCGCGGTGCAAACCGGGAAACCATTGCAGAATGTGAACTGCTTGGGATACCGGTACCTGAATTCTGCGAACTCGCCCTTTCAGCCATGCAGAATATAGCCGGTGACATCGGTCTGTAGAGGACTGTTATTCCTCGTCTTCGGGATCTTTTGAATCCCTGTCTATCTGGACAACTCCCTCGAAGAGAAGGTGGTCGATCCGCTCATCCAGAACAATCTCCTCATCTGAAGACAGCTCTGATACGAAAGCAAAGGTTCCCTTGTCCCAGGTGAGAACCTCAAAAAACGCGTCTTTCACCTGATCCTTGAGATTCGCCTGGAGAACCGGCATTTGTACAAACCCTTTTTTCAAAAGGATTTCCCCGAGTCGTTCCTTGTGTTTCTCATTCAGGTGAATTTTAAGACATTCATTCAACTGTTCGTCGGTAATAACTTCTTTATCAACCAGACGCCGGCCCAGTTGTTTCTGCTGGGTGTGAAGGGTCCCCCAACTGAGCTTTCCCTTGGTAAAGAACAGGGTCGCCTTCTCGGGAGGGTTCAGGAGGATAAGCTTTCCGCTCAGCCGGGTGAAATAGAGAATCTGCAGGACGCTCTCAATGGTCAGAACCTGCAGCGAGCCCTGGAAGTCGACAGCCAATCTTTTCTTGGTATCATTTTGCATAGTTATGCCTTGCCGCTCATTGGTTGCGTCTTCTCATTGATGATTTTCGGTGCCTGGAACCATATGGTGTGTTGGCATGCCCTGTATCCGCTTCAATTATACGAATAAGATGTGTCGAAGTAAATATATACCGGCGAAAAAAAAGAATTTAATCGTTACTCGGGGTCGGCAAAGGAGAACGGATTGCGATCGGTGTCGGCATCAGGCTGACCAAGGACCCCGCTACTTTCGTCTGACAGGGTCCTTGGCTTTTCTGCTTTTATCCGTCGCACCGTTTTAGAAATCAACCAGTTCAACATCAAAAACCATCACCGCGTTCGGCGGAATCGGACCTCTTCCTGCAGCACCGTAACCAAGTTGCGGCGGAATGATGAGAATACGTTTTTCACCTTTTTTCATCCCCAGGAAAGCCTCATCCCAGCCTTTGATAACCCGACCTGCGCCAACCGGGAATTTTATCGGTTCGCCACGGTCATAGGAACTGTCAAATTTCTGTCCGTTCAGCAGTTTGCCGGTGTAATGAGCGGTGACGGTGCTGTCCCTGGCCGGGGTTTCACTGCCGACGCCTTCCTGGACGACGACATACCTGAGACCGCTCGGCGTCGCTATGGCACCGGGGAATTGTTTTTCGATGAGCGCCTGCTGCGCTTCAGCTGCGGCGAGTTCCTTTTCAAGTTGTCTTTCTTTCATGGTAGAAAGCAGATTCTCGAAAGCGGCCTGATCGGTCTTGAACGCTTCTGCGGCCTTGCCGACCCGAATAATCTCGACATGCTCGATAACGTCATTTTGCTTGATACTGTTGACGACATTCTGGCCAGTCACGACATGACCGAACACGGTGTGTTTGCCGTCCAGCCAGGGTGTCGGCACGTGGGTGATAAAAAACTGGCTGCCATTGGTTCCCGGTCCGGCGTTGGCCATCGACAGTATTCCCGGCCGGTTGTGTATCAGGGTGGGGTCTATTTCATCAGGGAAGGTGTATCCCGGACCACCGCTGCCGGTGCCAAGGGGATCGCCACCCTGGATCATAAAATCAGGGATGACACGGTGAAACTTCAGACCGTCATAAAACCGGGTCCCTTTCTTGCCGGAACCGCCGCCGAGTTCCTTGGTTCCTTCAGCCAGGCCGGCAAAGTTTGCCACGGTCAGTGGTGTTTTCTCAAACTCAAGAGCAAGAAGGATTTCACCTTTGTTTGTGATGATCTTCGCGTACAGGCCGTCGTTCAATTTTGCTTCTGCCATATTCAAGTCTCCGGTAATATATGCAAACAGGGCAATCAGTACCATAATAAGTGCTGATCTTTTCATGGTTTCTCCTTTAGTTAGAGCCTTATGCAAAATGAAAATTTTCGCCCGAAGTCGCGGCATGCGAAAAATTTTGCCATAGACATATACAAGATATTCCGGGGATAAAATTTCAAGCATAACGCCGAGGTTGGGTGAAAAGACCATTTTGCAAGAGGCTTCACCGTATCTGTTTTGTAAGCGTTGTTCTGACTACCCGATAGAACAGTTGTTGTCAAGGGGGGCAGCAAGAATCTGATCCGTCCGGCCGTTAGCAGTTGACGAGTAGTCTCTCAGGGGTTTTATTGTGGGTTCCGCTGAGCGTTTGCATAACCTTGCCGCAAACGGCTAGAGTCAATCGGATTACAGGGTGACCATTATTGATGATCTTCTACCAGCTTATCATAGCGCTGCTCTTCGCGCTCGTTTTTCCCCTTCTGCTTCTTTATGTTTTTCTTTCCGGGCGTCATCGAAGGGGACTGGCCGAACGTCTGGGGTGGTACCGGCTGCCGCAGCCTGACACAGTACCGTCATGCCGCATCTGGATTCATGCCGCCTCGATCGGCGAGATCAACGCCGCAAAAATCATTATTGAACATTTTCGCAGGAAGGAACCGGAAAGTCATTTTATCCTGACCACCATGACCATCCACGGCCGCGATTTTGCCCGATTGCAGCTGGGAGACGATATCTGCTGTTTTCTTGCTCCGCTCGATATCCCTTTGATCACCGATGTTGTGATAAAACGTATCAATCCTGATATCTATGTCTGTCTGGAGACGGAGTTGTGGCCACTGCTCATCTACAAGATAAAACGCTTCGGGGCGGCGCTTGTTCTTCTGAACGGCAGACTTTCTGATCGTTCTATAACCCGCTACCGGAAGCTCAAGTTTTTTTTTGGCCCGGTCATCAGGAATTTTGACCGGATTGGGGCCATAAGCGCCATCGACAGAGACCGTTTTCTCGAGCTTGATGCCGATCCGGGCCGGGTTACCATCACCGGCAATGTCAAGCATGACGTCATTCTGCCCGGCCGGCCGGATAGCATCCGGAACCACTGGCGGAACCTGCTGGCCCTTGATCCCCATACCCATCTTTTTGCCGCCGCCTCAACACACGCTCCCGAAGAAACGCTACTCACGCCGCTCTTGGAGAGGTTCAGCGCCATCCCGGATCACCTTTGCCTCCTCGCTCCTCGTCATCTTGACCGGTTGGGGGAGATTGAGCAGATGCTGCGGCAGCGGAAGATTTCCTTTGATCGACTGAGTGATTGTAAACAGGGGAAGAAGCGCTGTCATCGGCTGCTTGTCGTCGACACCTTCGGCGATCTGTCAGAGCTCTTTTCCGTGGTTTCCACGGTTTTCATGGGCGGCAGCCTGGCCGACTATGGCGGACATAACCCGATGGAGGCGGCAATCTGGAACAAGGCGGTGATCTTCGGCCCGCATATGCAGGATTTTGATGACGAGGCCCGTGGGCTTGCTGAGGCAGGCGGTGGGTTCCTTATCCATTCGGTTGAAAAACTCGAACAATTGCTGCAGCGCTTTATTGACAATCCGGCTGAGCTTGCGGCAGCGGGCACCCAGGCAGGAGAGGTTGCCAGGAAGCAGCAGGGGATTGGAGAACTTCAGGCAGCGTTGATGCATCAGGCGATCTCCGCTGATAAACGGCATCGTTCTCCTTGAAGGGCGATGTGCCAGGCGATTATTCGATGTATCAAGCGGTTATTACCTGGTGGTAAACATAGAATCGGTGAATTATGAGACTTGTTTCCTGGAATGTAAATGGACTGAGAGCCTTGTTCAAAAAGGATTTTGCCGGGATTGTTGCGTCAATGAGGCCGGATATTCTGGCCCTGCAGGAGACAAAACTGCAGGATGATCAACGTACTGCGGAGATGATTGACCTGGAAGGGTTCCAGTCCTTCTGGCATTACGCTTTGACAAAGAAAGGCTACAGCGGCGTGGCAACTTATGCCAGGCCTTCCCCGCAAAGCAGTCGCTGCGGTTTTGGGGTGGAGCGCTTTGATGCCGAAGGGCGTGTTATAGAGCTGGATTACGGCAGATTTGTACTGTTCAATGTCTATTTCCCAAACGGTCAACGTGACCAGGAGCGATTACAGTATAAACTGGATTTTTATCGTGATTTTTTCAATTATGCCGATCAGCTGCGAGCAGCGGGAAGGAGTCTGGTCATTACCGGCGATTTCAATACCGCTCACAACGAAATTGATCTGAAAAATCCCCAGTCCAACAAGGATCGCTCCGGATTCCTGCGCATTGAGCGTGATGTGCTCGACGATATTGTCTCACGGGGATACGTGGATACCTTCCGGTACTTTTATCCTGACACAGTAAAATACTCGTGGTGGAGCTATCGATTTAACGCCAGAAAGAATAATGCCGGCTGGCGCATTGACTATTTTTTTGTGACCAGGGATCTCCTCGAAAAAGAGATTGTGCGAGACGCCTTTATCCTCGACGACGTGCATGGCTCAGATCATTGTCCGGTAGGCATAGAACTTGCGTTGTAGTCATAGTTGCCGCAATCGGTTGTTGGCTGACGACGCATACTACCTTGACCGTTTGGAAGGCTCGTATGGATCAGGCGTGCCGAGTCGGATGGGTGGCTCCGCCGCCAAAGATCGCTGGAACTCCATCACCCGGGTCATTACGACGGGCAGAATCCAAGTGCTGTCGGGGGCAATGTCAAAGTCCTCCTTCGGGTCCTTAAGCAGGTTGTAGATGTGTGGAATGTTCAGCCGCTTCGGCGCGCCAAACATGCTGTCCAACTCTATGAAGTGAACCTTCCAGTCGCGCCACTTGTAGGCATAGAGGTCATCGCCTTTGTGTCCGTGTGCAACGCCGGGTTAGGCTATGACGAGACTATTGCAGAGTATTTTTATAAACTTTTCCATCCTTCATGATCACCACGAAGTTGTTTTCCGGATCCGCAACCAGATCAAGGTTTTCCAATGGGTTACCATTGACCAGGATAAGGTCAGCATAAGCACCTTTCTTGATCACGCCGAGTTGGCCTTCAGGGTAGGGGGTTCGCGGTCCTGAGAGTGCGAGCAGCTCTGCAGCCGTCGAGGTCGCTTGCCGCAACGCTTCGACCGGCGTGTACCACCGCCCGAGCTTTGCAAGTTGCTTGCCTTGTTTCTTTGCGAGAGTGGGATCGAACAACGTGTCAGTCCCGAAAACCGT
>JAHEMX010000273.1 GCA_024643445.1 Desulfobulbaceae bacterium
GCCGAAACGGGTCCGCAATGTTTCTAGGTCACTGCCTCCAAGCGTCGTAACGTCTGCTCCCCCGACTTTTATCCGGCCGCCATCCGCCTGCAGCAGACGAAGTATCAGTTTCAGTGTAACACTTTTTCCCTGTCCACTTCCACCTGCAATTACCGTGGTCTTGCCGGCAGGTATGCTGAAGTTCACCTTATCCAGGACCGTCTGCACCTGTCCGTCTCTGGCGACAAAGGATTTGGAAACTTCACAGAATTCGACGGCTGCGTCACTCATAATAGTATTGCCGTTAACAGATAATCGAAAATCAGCACCGAGATCGAGCTGAAAACCACGGCCTGGGTGGTAACCTTGCTTACACTTTCCGCACCGAAACCGGCACTTCTTATTTCCCTGACAAAATAGCCCCTGCCGCTGCAGATCCAGACGACAAGCAGCGCAAAAACAAAGGATTTGATTATGCCAAGCTGGATATCATGATTCGTCACACTGGTGCGCATGCCATCCAGATAACTGCCGGGATTGACACCCATCAGGGTCACGCCCGAGATATAGCCGCCGGCAATTCCGATCACATCGAAAAGAGCAGTGAGCAGGGGGATCGAGATAATCGCCGCCAAAAACTTCGGGGAGATAAAGAAGCGAAAGGGATCGATTGCCATACATTCCAGCGCGTCAATCTGCTCGGAGATACGCATGATCCCCAGTTCGGCACACATGGCGGAACCGGCCCTGCCGGCAACCATCAGCGCTGTCAGAACGGGTCCGAGTTCCATGATAAGCGTCAGGGAAACAGCCGATCCGAGCATCCCCTCGGCTCCAAATTTATGTAAGGAATAGTAGCCCTGCAGACCAAGCACCATACCGGTCGAAATCGCCGTGAAAAAGATAACCAGGAATGATCCCGCCCCGATAAAGTGGATCTGCTTGATCAGTTCCGCGAAACGAAACGGGCGACGGAACAATCCCCGAAAGGAATAGATAAGAAACAAGGCCATCCGGCCAAGATCGGCAAGAATATAGAGGCCCGTATCACCAAGACGGGCGATCGGATTCGATGTTGAGGTCAACCTTTCCATACCTATCTACAATCAATCAAGTCAATGAGAGCAAAACGGATCGTGTCATGCGGCCCCCTATCCAGCTGGTCAGCCGCACCATAGAAACGAGTTTGTAATAATAAGCTAAATCCTGACAAAGTCAACCGTTCTGAGAGACTTCCGGGCGGTCATACCCATGCCCAGCCTGTCTGCGCAAAGAGACAGAATTGCTGGAAAAACGAATGCATGTCGACAACACACCACCCGCCGACCAGGTCCATTCGATCTGCTGCCCGCTCACCGCCTGCGGGGGTCGAAGGCCTCCCGGAGTGCCTCACCGATAAAGATCAGCAGCATCAAGGTGCCGACCAGAACCAGAAAGGTTGACAGGGACAGCCACCAGGCCTCGATATTGGCCTTACCCTGCGCCAGCAGCTCGCCAAGGCTCGGTGTTGAAGGCGGTACGCCAAGGCCGAGAAAATCAAGACTGGTAAGCGCCAGAATGGCCGCGGAGACGCGAAAGGGAAGAAAGGTGATGACCGGTGTCATGCCGTTGGGAAGCAGGTGCCGGAACATGATGACCGGGTTGCTGACACCGAGCGCACGCGCCGCTTTCACATAATCCATATTCCGGCCCTTGAGAAATTCGGCCCGGACATAGTCGGAGAGCCCCATCCAGCTGAAAAGGGAAAGCAGAACCAGCAGCAGAAGCAGGCTCGGTTTAAAAATAGAGGCAAAGATGATAAGCAGATACAGCTCGGGCATTGATCCCCAGATTTCAATGAATCGCTGAAAGAAAAGGTCCGTTTTCCCGCCGAAATATCCCTGGATAGCCCCGAAGAGAATACCGGTCGCAGTGCCGACGATGGTCAGCCCGAGGCCAAAGAGCACACTCAGGCGGAAGCCATAGAGCAGCCGGGCCAGGACATCACGGCCCCGGTCATCGGTGCCGAGCAGATTATCACGGGTTGGCGGGGAGGGAACGGGAACGGCCAGATCGAAATTAATGGTATCGTAGCGATGCCTGTTTATCGGGAAGAAGGCCCGGCCTCCTGAAGCCTCCATCAGCTCCTGGAAATAGGGATCCTTATAATCCGTTTCCGTAGCGAAGACGCCACCGAAGGTTGTCTCGGGATAGGCTCGAAAGAGCGGAAAGTAATAGTGATCCTGGTAGATGACAAGAACGGGTTTGTCGTTGCTGATAAACTCGGCCCCGAGACTGAGAGCAAAGAAAACGGAAAAGACAAGCAGGCTGAAATAGCCTCGCCTGTTCTGTTTAAAGCGCAGCCATCTCCTGCGGCCGGGTGTAAGGGGAGAAACGGCCATCCCGTTGCTGTGCTTATGAGTCGACATGGCTGAAATTTATTCTCGGGTCAACAATGACATAGCTGAGATCGGAGAGCAATCTGCTGATGAGCCCGATGATGGAAAAGAAGTAGAGGGTGCCGAGGACGACCGGGTAATCCCGGTTCAAAACAGACTGGTAGGCCAGCAGCCCCATACCCTCCAGGGAAAAAATCGTTTCGATCAGCAGGCTGCCGGTAAAAAAGGCGGCGATAAAGTAGCCGGGAAATCCGGTAATGATCGGGATGATAGCGTTTCTGAACACATGCTTATAAAGAACAGTCTTCTCGTCAAGCCCCTTGGCCCGTGCTGTCAGGACATATTGTTTGCCGATCTCCTCGAGAAACGAGTTTTTCGTCAGCATGGTCATCACGGCAAGGCTGCCGACAGCGCTGGAAACTATGGGCAGGACCATGTGCCACAGGTAATCGAGAATCCTGCCGGCAAGGCCCAGTTCGGACCAGTTATCGGAAACAAGTCCACGCAGCGGAAAAATATTCCAGAAGCTGCCACCGCCGAACAGAACAATGAGGGCGATACCCAGGACAAATCCCGGAATTGCATAACCGACAAGGATAGCACTGCTCGTTACGACATCAAAGGTCGTTCCGTCTCTGACCGCCTTGGCTATACCAAGAGGAATGCAGACCCCGTAGACGATAAGAAAAGTCCAGAGTCCCAGGGACATGGAGACAGGCAGGCGGGAAACCACCAGTTCCGCGACACTTTTCTGATAATAATAGGAGGTTCCGAGGTCAAATCGCAGGTAACTCTGCATCATGGCCAGAAAACGCTGGACCGGGGGTTTATCAAAACCATATAATTCCTTGAGCTCTTCAAGGCGCTGTTCGTCAAGACCGGTGCCCCCTCGGTAGGAAGATGAGCCGGAGGCAGACTCGCCTCCTGCCTGCCCATGCCCTTCGATCTCAGCCACGAGCTTGTCGACCGGTCCTCCCGGGACAAACTGCGTTACGACAAAAGTTATCAGCATAATGCCGAACAAAGTCGGGATCATCAGGAAAAGCCTTTTAACGATATAGTAGAGCATCACGTCTCCGCTGTTGCTGCCCGGCCGGCAGGCCGTTAATAAACCAGGAGTAACCAGCCGCTACTATAGTATGCAGCAGAGCAAAACGGCTAGTGCAAAAATGGCCTCTGCCCGGCTGCAGCAAAAGAGATGCATGCTTGTTGCCCGCAAAAGGATCAAACACCAATCCCCTGCCCTGCAAAGAAAGCGTTGAATTTATATTTATTTTCTATTACAGCTTAAAAGTGACTGATAATTGAGGGAAATCCGGCTGGCCGACGTTATCCCGGTCTTTTACCATATGGTGAGTCTCTGCCCGTACAAGGAAGTGTCATGATCAGCACCACACAGGAACTCGAAGCGCTTGTCGCTCGAGCCCGACAAACAGACAGCGTTGCACTGGACACGGAATTTGTCTGGGAACGGACCTATTACCCGCGTCTGGGGCTCATTCAGCTGGCTCTTTCCGATGAAGACTGTCACCTGATCGATCCCCTGGCCATCCAGGATCTTTCCCCGCTTGGCGCATTACTGGCGGACAAAAACGTTATCAAGATACTGCATGACGCCCCCCAGGACCTGGCCATCCTCAGCAGGGTGACCAGGGCCATCCCGGCCACGATCTTTGATACACGAGTGGCCGCAGGTTTCTCCGGGCTGCCGTCAACCATTTCCCTGGTCGACCTTATCGCTGTCCTGCTTGATATTCAGCTCTCAAAATCCGAAACCCGCTCCAACTGGCTCAAGCGGCCGCTTGACAAGAAACAGGTGGAATACGCGCTTGAGGATGTTCGCTACCTGCGGGCCGTCAGAATCCTTCTTCTGACCCGGATTATCGTTCCGGAAATCAAGCAGTGGCTCCAGCAGGAACTAGATCTCCTCGAGCAACCCGCCTCCTATAGCTCCAAAGACGATTACGACGCTTTCCGAAGGATTAAAGGAGCCGCATCGCTGGAAGGGGGAAGTCTTGCCGTACTGCAGGAGCTCGCGGCCTGGCGTGAACGCGAGGCGCGAAATCTTGATCGGCCCCGCGGTCACGTCGTAGCTGACAAGGCACTCATGTCGATCGTTTGTGCACGGATACGCTCGCTTGCCGCCCTTGAAAGTTGCGGCCTGCTGTCGGACAAGCAACTGAAGCGCTATGGCCCCTCCATCATTACCCGGACCAAACGGGGTTTGTCTGCTCCGGATCTTGCCTGTCCCGGATTGAAAAGACAGGTGCGCTTGAATGCCAGGGAAAAAAAAGTGTACGAGCGTCTCAACAGTTTCGTCCAGCTCAAATGCGACATGCAGGGTATCGATCCGCACTTGATTGGAACAACATCGGAGTTGAAACAGCTGGCCAAAAACCTCAATGATCCGGGCAGTCCCCTGCCCCAACGTCTCACCAGCGGCTGGCGGAAAAAATTTCTGGATGAATATTTCCGCAAACGGCCCTGAAGGCTAACCACTCAGGTCATCGAGTTTTGCCACCAGGGTTGACTCGGGCGGCGCACCGATGATCTGGTCTACGAGCATGCCGTTTTTGAAGAACAATAATGACGGCACCCCCCTGATCCGGTAATGGGCTGAAGTCCCGGCATGGCGGCTCGTATCAAGCGTAGCGACAATAACCCTGCCGAGATAACGGACAGCCAGCTCCCGGATCAGCGGCGACAGCGCCTGACAGGGTCCGCAGGATGGCGAGAAAAAGTCCACCATCACCGGCTGCTTGACGCTCTGCAGAAACTGCTGAAAATCATGATCCCCGAGGCTGACCGGAACGGCCGCCGCAGCGACTGAGACGATCCCGCCGCACTTGCCGCAACGGGGCCTGAGGTGCTGTTTCTTTTCGGGGATACGGTTTTTTGCTCCGCATTCCCCGCAGGACACGATTACCGCATTCATAACGACCCTCCTTTGAACAAAGAAAAAGACGCACCAAAGCCGCTCAGCTGGTCAGCATCCGGTACATCTCCACCATACGGAACGGCAACTTCTGGATATCATCCACAAACACATAGTTTCCGCTGCCATACATATGGGGCAGGTAGTCATGTGCCTGACGGTCAACGGTGATGCAAAAGGTCTGCAAACCGTTTCCCCGCGCCTCCAGCAGAGCCTTGCGGGTATCCTCGATGGCATAATCGCCCTTGTAATCATCATAGTCTTCCGGCTTGCCGT
>JAHEMX010000274.1 GCA_024643445.1 Desulfobulbaceae bacterium
CGTTCAGGATGTCTGCGGACAGATGAGCCTGATCGCACAGGCCAGAGCCATTGAACTTAGCATGGCGGATCTCTTTCCGGTGAGCGTTCAGGGGGATCGTGAACACCTGAGACGACTGGTAGTGAACCTGGTGGACAACGCGCTCAAATATACCGGGACAGGAGGACTTGTCCGCCTGACGCTGAAAGAAAGCGCGGGCTGGGCAGTGCTTGAAATCACCGATAACGGTATCGGCCTGACGGTCGAAGAGCAGAAAAAAATCTTCAACCGTTTTCACCGTGCCTCCGAGGCACGCAGCAGTGACGGCAAGGGCGTCGGTCTTGGTCTGAGTATCGCCCTGTCCATCGCCGAAGCGCACAGCGGCAGAATCGAGGTTGCAAGCACACCGGGCCGGGGAAGCACTTTTTCCCTCTATCTCCCGGCAACCTCCCGATAAGACTTACTGTCCTCTCGGGTGCCTTGGTTAGTAAGGTTATGCATGATGCTTTTTTTTCTTTTCTTTCACACTTATCATCTTCGGTTAATCCTCCTTTAATCTTCGTGCCCTATTATCTCATTCATGGGAACAGATAGGATTCTCATGAATGGCCCGAACGATAGAATTCAAGACAAGGAGGTAGAACATGGATAATCAATTAACACACAGAGGACAAAGCAAAAAAACCGGCAGATCAAGGACGAAGAAGCTGCTGGTGACCGGACTGCCATTCCTGGCGGCAGGATTTTTGATCGCGGCAGGAATTAACGGGATACACCCCTCGTTCGCCGAGGATATAACCAACGGTCCGCACGTAACGACAACAGCGCCATCGAGCATGCCGAGTTCCTTTGCCGAACTGGCAGACAAACTGAGCCCGACGGTGGTCAATGTCAAGGTAGTTAAAGTTGAACAGGCCGGCTTCCAGGGACCGAACATGGGGAATGATCCCTTCGGCGAGTTTTTCGGACGCTTTTATGATGGAAGAGAACAGAGTCCGAAGAGCTATCGCTCTCAGGGCGCAGGTTCCGGCGTTATCATCAGCAACGACGGGTATATACTCTCCAACAATCATGTTGTTGAAGGGGCCCAGGAGGTAACCGTCACCCTCGCCAACGAGAAGGAATACAAGGCAAAAGTAATCGGCACCGACCCGAAGACTGATCTTGCCGTTTTGAAAATCGATGCTGATAAGGAGCTGCCGTCGGCGACACTCGGTGATTCCGACCAGCTCAAGGTCGGCGACTGGGTTGTTGCCATCGGCAACCCCTTCGGCCTGAGCCACACGGTCACCTCCGGCATTGTCAGCGCCAAGGGCCGGGTCATCGGTGCCGGACCGTATGACGATTTCATCCAGACCGATGCCTCCATAAATCCCGGTAATTCCGGCGGCCCCCTGTTCAACTTGAACGGCGAGGTGATCGGTATCAATACCGCCATCATCCCGCAGGGCCAGGGTATCGGTTTCGCCATCCCGATCAGCACGGCCAAACCGCTGATCCCGCAACTGGTAAGCAACGGTGAAATTACCCGCGGTTATCTTGGGGTCAATATCCAGGACATCACTCCCGATCTGGCAAAAGCCCTGAACGTTAAAGATGCCAAGGGCGCCCTGGTTGCTGATGTTGTCTCTGACAGTCCTGCCGAGAAAAGCGGGATAGCACGCGGAGATATCATCATTACCTATGACGGCAAAACCATAAAAGACAGCCGCGACCTGCCGGCCAAGGTTGCCGCAACGCCTGTCGGTGAAAAAGTTCCGGTAACAATCCTTCGCGACGGCAAGGAGAAAGAGCTGACCGTAACGGTTGCCAGGCTCTCTTCCGACGGCCCGCAATTTGGCAAAACGGCAGAACCCACCAAAGGTAAATGGGGACTTCAGCTGCACGAACTGACCCCACAGATTGGTGAACAGTTACAGCTCAAAACCGACCAGGGTGTTGCGGTCGTCGGCGTCGAGCCGGACAGTGCGGCAGCCGAGGCAGGTATCCGGCAGGGCGATGTGATCATCGAGGTAAACCGCAAAGCAGTTGCCTCTGTTGATGACGTCATGAAGAACATCAACAATGCAGAAGACAAAGACCACCTGCTGCTGCTCGTTCAGAGGCAGAATGGCAAATTCTACGTACCACTGGAACAGCAGGGATAACTCTTCCGGCTGACGGGAACTGCTGCATCGCCAAAACTCCTGTCAGCCCGTGGTGAGAAACCGTGGCAAAAAAAAACCATAGCACTGATAACCAGGTCCGAAGCGCCACTCCCCTCCGGGCCTGGTTCAACAACCCAAAAGCATCACTGACCAGCCAGATACATCTCTCCTACCTGCCGCCATTGATGGTCTATATGGCGGCAGGCATTTCTGGCTTAACCGGCATCGTCGGAACATTCTTCATCAAGGATTACCTTGGTCTCCCTGCAGAATTTCTGGCGATGCTCGGTTTTTGGGCCGGCCTGCCCTGGGCGCTGAAGATGCCGCTCGGCCACCTGGTCGATATTATCTGGCGCTGGAAATCATTACTCGTGTTTTTAGGGGCTGCACTCATCGCTGCCAGCCTTGCCATCATGCTCGGACTTGTCAGTTCCTCCTCCCTCCTGACCCCCCACATGAGCGTGGAAGCATGGTTTGTGCTGGCGGCGATGCTTGCTCCGATCGGCTACGTCGTCCAGGATGTCGTAGCCGATGCCATGACGGTTGAAGCGGTACCGACCGTGGATAAAGACGGCACGGTGATCGATCCTCAAAGGCTCAAGGCGATGCACACCACCATGCAGACACTGGGCCGGGTGGCGGTCGTTGGCGGCGGCATTGCGGTATCGCTGGTCAATATCGTCTTCTTCGTTGATGTGGGCAGCATGCTGGAAGAACAGAAAATTTCAGTTTATATAAAGATTTACCAGATGGCCCTGGCGATCCCGCTGATCTCGGTTGCCGGGGTGGTTCTGGCAGAGATCCTGAAACGTTTCCAGGCACCAAAGTGGCGTACCGGCAAACGGCAATCCGGGGACGCAAACCAACCCGTTTTCCCCCGACCTGCAAAAGTTCAACCCAACTGGTGGATTCTTGGCGGCAGCCTCGCTTTTGTTATCTTCACCGTGGTTATGGGGTTGACGCAGCTTCCGTATAACCAGGAAATGGTTTTTACCGGTTCGATGGCCGTCGTTGTTTTCCTGATGGCCAAACTGCTCAAGGAACTTGCCCCCGCCGCCCGGCGCAGCCTGGTCGCCACCGCCGTCGTTATCTTCGTTTTCCGCGCCCTGCCCGGACCCGGTGCCGGTGCAACCTGGTGGCAGATCGACAAGCTGGGTTTTGACCAGCAGTTTATCTCGATACTTTCGCTCATCGGCAGTTGCCTGGCGCTATTTGGCATGTTCATTTTCCGCCGGTTTATGGCGGAGAAATCTATTTTCTACGTAATCGGTTTCCTGACCGTTGCCGGATCACTGCTGAGCCTTCCCATTATCGGTATGTTTTACGGCCTGCACGAGTGGACGGCAAGACTCACCGCTGGGTTCGTTGATGCACGCTTTATCGCTGTCGTCGACACCGCGCTCGAGTCCCCGCTCGGCCAGGTGGCGATGATACCGATGCTGGCCTGGATCGCCGGCAGTGCTCCAGCACATCTGAAGGCAACCTTTTTTGCAGTCATGGCCTCTTTTACCAACCTCGCGCTGTCACTGAGCAGCCTCACCACCAAATACCTCAACCAGGTCTTCACCATAAGCCGTGAGGTCCTCGACCCGGTGACCAACAAAACAGTTGTTGCGGCCAATTATTCTGAGCTCGGCTCCCTGCTTATCACCGTCACCGCACTCGGTCTGCTCCTTCCCCTCACCACCATCTGGCTGATCAAATTTCTGGATACACCAAAATCTTTGCCGGAAAACGTTATACCCGAAACCTGATTTATATTTTTACCTGCAGAAACAGCTCCGGGCTCCCGTCGCACCCGGCTTCGATTTGCGCAGCAGCACGATCAAGCTCCGTCCTTCCCTGTAGCTCAGGCTCCCGGCAAGGACGCATTTACTCGTGCGATATAAAAGTAAATAGGTAATAATACTAGACTGTATGGTAAAAAAGTCGGGAGTGATCGTTTTTTTTGACTCGTTAATCAATTTCCTTTGCCGAGGTTCGAAAAATGCCAAAGATTCTAAAACTTGATGTCGGGACCGGGACGTACCGGGAAGAAACCCTTGCTGAAGATTCATTTCTCACGGGAGGACGGGCACTATCATCGAGCCTGGTAGCCGAGCTGGTTCCCCCCGAGGCTGATGCGCTCGGCCCGGACAATATCCTTGCCTTCTGCTGCGGCGTCCTGGCAGGTACCACCATTACCAACGCCAACCGCATTTCCGTCGGCGGCAAAAGCCCGCTCACCGGCACCATTAAAGAGAGCAACGCCGGCGGCACGTTCGCCTATCACATGGGCCGCCTCGGTATTCGCGGTATTGTCTGCAGCGGTCCTCTCGCCGAAAAAGGTGCCTGGAAGGTCATACATATCAGCAGCAAGGGCGTCACCATCGAAGATGGTTCCGATCTCGCCGGCTCAGGCTGCCACCAGAAAAGCGAGCAACTCACCCACCGCTTCGGCGATTCGATCTCCTTTGCCATGATCGGGCCGGCGGCCGAGCTGCTGATGCGGGCGGCCGCCATTGCTATCTCTGATCCGCAGATGCGACCGTCGAGATTCTGCGGCAGGGGGGGACTTGGCGCCGTGATGGCGGCAAAGGGGATCCAGGCCATTGTGCTCGACCCTTCCGGAACACCTGCCATCCAGCCGCAGGACAGGGAACGTTTTAAAACGCTCAGCAGGACATTGGGTGAACATGTCAACAATACGCCGCAAACGGCCAAGGTTTTCAGAAAATTCGGCACTGCCGCGATGATTGATGTCGGCCAGGGGCTTGGTTTTCTACCGGTGAACAACTTCACTCGCGGGCGGTTCGACCAGTCTGAGCAGATCAACGGACAGGCTCTTTATGATACGATCAGCAGTAGGGGGGGTGATGGTAAAACCTCCCATGCCTGTATGCCCGGCTGCCTGGTGCAATGCTCCAATGTCTATCCCGACAAGGACGGGAAAACAGTGGTATCTCCGCTGGAATATGAAACCATCGGCCTGCTTGGCCCCAACCTCGGCATCGGCAATCTCGACGTTATCGCGGAACTCAACGCCATCGCCAATGACAGCGGGGTTGATACCGTTGACTCCGGCGCGGCCCTTGGTGTGGCAATGCAGGCGGGTCTTGCCCGGTTCGGTGACGGAGAAGCGGCCCTGGCACTGATGAAAGAGATCAGGCAGGGCACTATTCTGGGCAGGGTACTCGGCTCAGGTGCGGAAACAACGGCAAAAGTGCTGGGAGTCTACCAGGCGCCCACCGCCAAGGGACAGGCCTTCCCGGCCTATGACCCGCGCGCCTTGAAAGGGCTTGCGGCAACCTATGCCACTTCGCCGATGGGAGCCGACCACACGGCAGGTCACACCATTCGCGCCGCTGTCGAGGATCACCATGGCTTCAAGGGTCAGGCCGATGCCTCGCGGCTCTCCCAGATCGGCACCCTGCAATGGGACAGCCTCGGGTTCTGCTACTT
>JAHEMX010000275.1 GCA_024643445.1 Desulfobulbaceae bacterium
ATCTTTCGTCGTGTGCAGGGGGTGCAGCCTGTTCCTCCCCGGAGCCTCCCGCATGGCCCCGACACTGTGCAGCCGGCCAAGCAGCCTGCCGAGTTCAAGCCACTGCTCATCGTTATATTCGTCCACCACCCGGCCGCCGCAGCGGGGGTACACGGCAAAGCGAATGGCCCCGCACTTGCCAAGGTCGCTTCCATCAGCAAGGCTCAGCGGGGCGATAACGGGCAGTTCCCGGGCCTCACAGTCGCAGACAAAGCGCAGTTCATCGAGCAACCCCTGTTCGGTCCAGCGGTCGGGGCGGAAAAATTTGGCGATGATAAAGGTGCCCGCTTCATCCTGGAGTTCATAAACCCGGTTGATATAGGAGCTGTGGGGCCGGCAGACATTGAGCAGGCGCCGGCCGATGGCCCGTTCTATACAACTCAGTATTGTTTCCGGGTCCAGTGATGCAAACGGTCGCACGGTCATGAATTCATATCCAGTGAGAATTTTAGCTTTTGCTCCAGACGATAATCCCGTATAAAAATACACCGAACAGGACCAACAAACCATGACAATCAGGGCATGAAGAAAAATGACAGTCATAACAGCTGCAGGGGCTATTGCAGGCGATGCCGGACAAACCATATCCTGCCGCAGGGAAATGCCCGGCTCAAGGCGATCGAGCTCATGGCGCTTTTCGAACAGAAAAAAAGCCTTGCCCTTGCAGCAGGCTCCTCACCTGATGATCCTCTGCTGTCCACGGAACCGTTGTTTGGAGAAGCCCGTGGCAAGATGTTCGGCGTCCTTGAATGTCTCCGGGCGGATGGCTCTATCGCCTGGATCCAGGCCTTCTCCGGTCAGTACGGTGGTCTCTGGCAGGTTCCGGGCTGGGCCCCACCGCTGTTTAATGTCGAGTGTTTCAGGGCGCTCAATGATCCGGTGGAACGACAGATAAAAGAGCTGGGCAGGCAGATGGAGGCAGCCCCCCCCGGCTCAGAGCGGCGCCGGCTCCTGCTGCAGCAGCGCCGAGATCTGGCCCGCAGGCTGATGAGGGATATCCACGCCCTTTACCGGCTCGATAATTTCTGCGGCGACCGGCAGGATCTGGGCACGGTGCTGGGGAACAGCGCGGGAATTCCGACCGGAACCGGTGACTGCTGCGCCCCTAAACTTCTGAACCAGGCAGCTCTTAAAGGGCTGGCCCCCGTCTCCCTGGCTGAATTCTATTTTGGCAGGGAAAACCGCTCACAGACCAGGCAGCACGGTTGTTTTTATGAGCCGTGCGGCAGCAAGTGCACCCCGCTCCTCGGCTTTATGCTCTGCGGCGCAGCTGAAAAAAGAGACCACTATGCCAGTCAATCTGCACATCATTCATAGCGACCTCTCCCTGGTTGTCGTCAACAAACCGGGCGGGCTGCTGGCAGTTCCCGGTCGCGGCGTTGACAAGCAGGATTGTGTTGTCAATCGCGCCAGGCAGTACTTCCCCGGGATGGTGGCACAACCGGCGGTACATCGGCTCGATATGCAGACCTCAGGCCTGATGCTTCTGGCCAGAACCGGCGAGGCACACCGGGAGCTCTCCCGTCAGTTTGCACAGCGGTTGGTGAAAAAGCGCTATATTGCTCTGCTGGAAACCGCTCTCCCATCCGATTCTGGCACTATCACACTCTGTTTTCGCCTGGATCCCAAGAATCGCCCCTACCAGGTGTACGACCCGATTAACGGGAAAGAGGGTGTAACCCTCTGGCAAAAGCTGGCCGAAGAGCCCGCCGGCACGCGAGTTGAATTTACGCCGCTGACCGGCAGAACGCACCAGCTCCGGCTGCATGCCGCGCATCGCCTGGGCCTTAATGCGCCGATCATCGGAGATTCACTCTATGGCAATGGCCGGTTCGGAGACAAAATGTTTCTCCATGGCTCCTATCTCGGATTCATTCACCCGGAAACAGGGACATTCTGCGAGTTTGTTTCCGAGCCGCCCTTCTAGGATCCTGTCGGAGAAAACCCTTTCTTCCCATCTCTTCGTTATTGCAAGAAAATTAATGCTCGCAATAGCAGTCACATGGCTCCTCGTATTTTCTTGCAATGGTTTGGTCCGAGAAAAAATTGCAATTCTTTGAAATTCCCCTGAGCTTTTTTAAACTGCCGTTTGCCACCGTCAAGCTCAGCCGGAACCTTGCCATCAAATCGGGCCTGCTTATCGTAAGAGAAACGGGATGTACTGACGGCACATGAGCCCGAGCACCTTTTACCAGTCATTTTTTGCGGTCCAGTCAGCTGGTCAGCTATGCAGAAAACGATATCGACCGAAGAAATACCGATCAAACTCTGGCTCAGGGATATGGAAGAAGGCGCCCTGCAGCAGGCGCGAAACCTCGCCAACCTGCCCTTCGCCTACCATCACGTGGCAATCATGCCTGATGCCCATTTCGGCTATGGTATGCCCATCGGCGGCGTTCTGGCAACGGATGCGGTCATCATTCCAAACGGTGTCGGCGTCGATATCGGCTGCGGCATGTGCGCCGTTAAAACGTCCCTGCAGACCATTGAGGAGCAGCAGATAAAACGAGTCCTGAAACAGCTGCGGGCAACTGTCCCGCTCGGTTTCAAACACCACAACAAACCGCAGCATCACTCGCTGATGCCGGAAGCGAAAGGGACACTGCCGGTCATAGAAAAGGAGTTTAAAAACGCCACCACACAGATCGGCACACTCGGCGGCGGCAACCATTTTATCGAAATTCAGCGCGGCCAGGACGGCCTCATCTGGTTCATGGTACACTCGGGCAGCCGTAACCTTGGCTACCAGGTTGCTAACCATTACAACAAGCGGGCCATCAGCCTGAACAGACAGTGGAAATCGAGCGTTCCGCCATCCTGGCAGCTGGCTTACCTGCCAATGGAGGGCGAGGATGGCCTGAGCTATTTCAGGGAAATGAATTATTGCGTCGATTTCGCCCGGGCAAACAGGATGGTGATGTGCAAACGGATAGAGGAAGCTTTCCTGGAAAATATCACCGCGAACATAAACTTCGAACAACCGATCAACATTGCCCACAACTACGCCGCCCGGGAAAAACATTTCGGCAGGGACGTATATATCCACCGCAAGGGAGCAACCAGGGCGGCCGGCGGTGAAAAAGGCATCATCCCCGGCTCCCAGGGAAGCTCCAGCTATATTGTGAGCGGCAGGGGCAATCCCGAGAGCTTTCATTCCTGCTCACATGGCGCAGGCAGAAAAATGGGCAGGAAAGAGGCCCGGCGCGAACTGGACCTGGAGCAGGAAAAGAGGCGGCTTGATGAAAAAAAGATCCTGCACAGCATCCGGGGCCGCCAGGACCTTGATGAAGCCGCCGGTGCCTACAAGGATATCGAGACGGTAATCGAATGCCAGAACGACCTGGTCGACGTACTCGACATTTTACAGCCGCTAGCGGTTATCAAGGGTTAAACCGAAGTACCTGTCAGGGCGACAGCCGTTGAATATCCCAACTGCCGTCACCAGTTCTTTGGTACATGAAACGATCATGCAGGCGGTTCTCCCGTCCCTGCCAGAATTCAATTTCCGTTGCCACCACCCGGTAACCGCCCCAGAACGAAGGCAGCGGAATCTTCCCTTCGCTGAATTTCCGTTTCATCTCGAAGAATTTCTCCATCAGCGCCTGACGAGAAGAGAGGTTGTGGCTCTGGCTCGAGACCCACGCAGCTATCTGGCTTTCCCGTGGCCTGCTCATGAAATACCGGGCAGAATCGGCTGCCGAAATCTTCACGGCCCTACCGCTGATGATGACCTGCCGATCAAGTTCCAGCCAGACAAACAGCAGGCTTACCCGGTCATTTCCGGCGATCTCTTCGGCCTTGCGGCTGCCGTAATTGGTGAAAAACACGAAGCCGTCATGATCAAAATATTTAAGTAATACCGTGCGCTGGCTGGGCTGCCCCTGTGGATTCACCGTTGCCAGTATCATGGCGGTCGGATCAGCGATGGTGGTCTTGCGCGCCTGCTCGAACCACCGGGAGAACTGGTTGACCGGGTCCTGATCAAGATCCGTCCGTTTTAATCCGCCCTTCAGGTATTCCCTGCGAAAATGACTTATATCCACTTTTTTACATTTCCCTTTTTCGTATCGGCTTGTCGCACGGCACTGGCTTCTGCATTATCCTCATCCCAGACCCCTCCAGACGACATCTGGTTCTAGAGTATGTGCATCTCCTTCTGAAAATCAATGGTCTTTCTTCAGCATTACAGGCCATTGCCCGTAGTGGAGGAAAGCGGTGGCCCGGGTGCAGGTTTGAACGACGCCCGCTCTTCGGGCAGGGGTATGGCAAAAGAATGTTCCCCAAACAATTTAAATTTAACATTTTTTGATCAAAATCATTATAATGGACCTGCTGGCGTGTAACAGAACAGGGCAATCGCGACCGCAGCCGTTTCGTCTGATCGTTTGAAAAGCCCTGCATCGTGTGCTTACCACAAAATTTTACTCGACAAAAGCCCATGTACCGGATTAGCAAAACAAAAATCGTAGCAACACTTGGACCAAGCTGCGCCTCCGAGGAGCAGATCTTCAAGCTGATCGAGGCGGGGATGGATGTCGCCCGCATCAACCTTTCCCACGGCACCCGTGAAAGTCATGCCCTGCTAATCGAGTCGGTCAAGCGGGCCCGCGAGCGGGCCGACAAATGGACGGCCATCCTTCTGGATACAAGGGGCCCCGAGATCCGCGTGGGCGAATTGGGGGACGGCATCATGCTTGAAGAGGGCAGCCTTGTTGTCCTCAGCAGTAAAAACGAGGCAGCAGATGGTATCAAGGTGAATTACACCGCTATCGGCGACGATGTCAAACCGGGGGATTTCATCTTGCTCGACGACGGGAAAATGCGTTTGCAGGTGGAGCAGGCAGAAACCGGATACGTAAGCGCCCGTGTCATTGACGGCGGCCTGCTGCACTCCCACAAACGGGTCAGCCTGCCTGATATAGCGGTTAATCTTCCGTCCATCACGGTCGAGGATGAGGCGGACATCATCTTCGGCGTCGGTCAGGAGGTGGATTTCATCGCCGCCTCTTTTGTCAGAACGGCGGAGGATGTCGGTGTGGTGCGGGCGGTTATCGAAAATGCCGGCGGCCAGCAGGCCATCATTGCCAAGATTGAAAACCGCCAGGGGGTCGAGAATCTCAAAGACATTCTCGTTGCCGCCGACGGCCTGATGGTCGCGCGCGGTGACCTCGGTGTGGAAATGCCCGCAGAAGAAGTACCGATCATTCAGAAGACCATCATCAAGGAAGCAAACAGGGTTGGAAAACCGGTCATCACCGCAACCCAGATGCTGGAATCCATGATCTCCAGTGCGACACCAACAAGGGCCGAGGCAAGCGATGTGACGAACGCCATCTTTGACGGAACCGACGCCGTAATGCTTTCGGGCGAGACGGCCGTCGGCAGATACCCGCTGGAAGCGATCCGTTTCCTGTCAAGAAGTGCCCGGATCAGCGCCGGCGCTCTCGATTATGACGCGATCCTGGCAGCTGGACTTCTGCACCGCCGGCCGGTTATCACCGACGCCATCTCCTATGCATCCTGCGCC
>JAHEMX010000276.1 GCA_024643445.1 Desulfobulbaceae bacterium
ATCATCGTCGATACCAGTACTATCGAATACGCGGCCACCCTCTCGATTTCAGACAGACTCCACCAGGCCGGTATCGAGTTTATCGATGCGCCTGTCTCCGGCATGCAGGCCAGGGCTGAAGAAGGAACACTGACGATGATGTGCGGCGGCAAGAAAGCGCTGTTGGACCAACTTCGCCCGCTGCTGGCGAAAATGGCCTCTTACATCGTGCATATGGGCCCCACCGGCTCAGGTCAACTGGCCAAACTCATCAACCAGTTGCTCTTTGATATCAATATGGCCGCAATCGCTGAAATAATGCCGATGGCGGTGAAGCTTGGACTCGATCCGGAAACCATCGGCAGTGTGGTGAACAGCGGCACCGGACGGAGCTATGCCTCTGAATTTTTCATCCCGAATATCCTGCAGGACAGCTTCAGCCGGGGATATCCGATGAAAAATGCCTACAAAGACCTGATCAGCGGCGCTGAAATCTCCGCCCGCTATAATATCCCTGCCCCGGTGCTGGCAGCGGCGACCACGACCTACCAGCAGGCTCTTTTAGCCGGCCATGGTGAGTGCGACAAAGGGGCGATGATCAAGGTATTTGAAGAACGGCTCGGTGTTGCATTCCGGGCCAAAAAGAACGGCTGAGAGCAGAACATAACGCAGAGATCAGACCAAAAGGCTTGAGAAATATGAAAGAACAGACCCGGATAATCAGGAACCTCTGGCCTGAACGGGAGAGAACTCCGGCAACGACCATAAATCCGCCACTCTTCAAGGGCTCAACCGTACTATTTGACAGCTATGAAGACATGGCCCGGGCCGCTCGACGCGAGTACAGCGGCATCACCTACGGAACGGACCGACTTCCCACACAGCGGCAGCTGGAGGAAGCAATCAGGGACCTTGAAGGCGGTGCGGTAACCAGGGTCTTTCAATCGGGAATTGCCGCGATCCAGACGGTGCTCATGGCCTTCAGCAAGAGCGGTGACCATATCCTCGTCTGTGACAACGCCTACGCGCCGGGACAGCGGTTCTGCAGACAGGTGCTGCAGAAGTTCAATATCGATTTCACTCTCATCCCTCCCTCCGTCGGAGCAGACATCGAGGAGTATATCCGGGCCAATACTGTCCTCATTCTTCTCGAGTCGCCCGGATCGATCACCTTTGAGATCCAGGACGTCCGGGCCATCACTGGTGTTGCCCGACAGAGGGACATCGTCACCGTGCTGGACGCCACCTGGGCAACCCCGCTCTATCTCAAACCGTTCGAGCTCGGGGTCGATGTTTCCATCCACTCGGTGACCAAGTATATCTCCGGCTATTCTGATGTACTGGCCGGAACCGTGACCACCAATGAGCGCTGCAGCGCGGTCTTCCGGAAGTTCTACAAGCAGATGGAGATATACACCCCGGCCGAGGAATGCTATCTTGCCCTTCGCGGTCTGCAGTCTCTTGCCACCAGGCTGCGCCAGCATGAACAATCGGCCCTGTTTATCGCAGAGTGGCTGCGGACGGTTCCTCTGGTCGACGACGTTCTCCATCCGGCCCTGCCCTCTCACCCGGAACACCATCTCTGGAAGAGGGATTTTCGTGGCTCCTCCGGTCTCTTTGCCTTTACCTTCCGGCAGGACTACAGCGAAACGCAACTTGCGGCCTTCATCAACAGCCTGGAACTGTTCCGCCTCGGTTATAGCTGGGGCGGCTACAAAAGCCTGCTGACAGCCGCAAAAATTGTCCGGGCCACGCCTTCCAGATATGCGGGTAAGACCATCGTCCGTCTCAGTATCGGCCTCGAAGACGCAAGCGACCTGATGCATGACCTGGAGAGAGGCTTCGCCTTCCTGCGTTGATTGTGCCTTAATCGGCATTATCTTCTTTTTGCATATGTGCAGGAATCAGGTAAACTGCCCGGTACAAGGGTCTGCCGATGGATTGCCAAGGGCAGCAGAGATAGGTGTAATGTGTGGAGGGAGCAGTCATGTTTGAACAGGTGAAAACAATACACAAACGACCCCAGCGATCAGCAGCAGAGGAAGGAAACTTTTATATGCCCCGAGAAAACCCGATCGGGCCGGGGATGAACCCGCGCATCCAGCGACTGCGTAAATTAAGCGTCGAAACAGATCCGACAATATCCATTGAAAGGGCCCTGCACGAGACCGCATTTTACCGGGAAAACTACGGCAAATATTCGATTCCGGTACTCCGGGCGATGACCTTTTTGGACCATTGCCAAAAGAAGACCCTGTACCTTGGCGCGGATGAGTTGATCGTTGGCGAACGCGGCCCGAAACCGAAAGCGATACCGACCTTCCCTGAGCTGACCTGTCACAGCGTCGAGGATTTTCATGTGCTCAATACCCGTGACATGCAGCGCTACCTCACCGCCCAAGAAGACATCGAGACCTATGCGCGTGAGGTGATTCCCTACTGGCAAGGTCGAACCCAGCGCGAGCGCATATTCTCACACGTCCCCGAAACGTGGAAGGCCGCCTACGAGGCCGGACTGTTCACCGAATTCATGGAGCAGCGCGCTCCGGGGCATACCGCTCTGGACAGCAAGATATACCGGCAGGGAATACTCGAGTTCAAGCGTCAGATAGAAGAAAATATCGGTGCTCTCGATTACCGCAATGATCCGGAGGCAACCGACAAGGCGGAACAATGGAAAGCGATGTCGATTTCCTGCGACGCCGTTATACTCTTCGCTCAGCGGCACGCCGACCTGGCCGAGGGGATGGCAAAGACAGAACCTGATCCCGGCCGGGCGCAAGAGTTGCGGCAGATAGCAGCAGTTTGCCGCCGGGTTCCCGCGCACCGGCCGGAAACATTCCGGGAGGCGATCCAGATGTACTGGTTTGTCCACCTCGGGACCATCACCGAACTCAACGGCTGGGACGCCATGAATCCCGGCCATTTTGATCAGCACCTGACACCCTTCTATGAAAAGGAACTGGCTGCGGGAACGCTCACCCGGGATGAAGCAAAAGAGCTGCTCTGCTGTTTCTGGATCAAGGTAAACAACCATCCCGCGCCACCGAAAGTCGGGGTCACGGCCCGGGAGAGCGGCACCTATAACGATTTTACCAACATCAACATCGGCGGGGTAAAGGGTGATGGCTCGGACGGCACCAGCGAAGTTTCCTACCTCATGCTGGACGTCATAGAGGAGTTGCATATCCTGCAGCCGGGCTCATCGGTTCACATCAGCACCAAGACACCGGATAGTTTTCTGCACGCAGCGGCCAGGGTGATCCGCCAGGGGCATGGGTATCCGTCCATCTTCAATCCCGACATCTATATACGGGAGATGGTCCGCCAGGGAAAGAGCCTGGCCGATGCCCGTGAAGGCGGCTGCAGCGGCTGCATCGAGGTCGGCGCTTTCGGCAAGGAGGCGTACCTGCTGACCGGTTATCTGAATGTGCCGAAGATACTCGAGGTGACGCTGAACAGCGGTATCGATCCGCTCACCGGCCGCAAGGTCGGTTTGGAGACCGGTAACCCCCGAGATTTCCGCACCTTCGATGAACTCTACGGGGCGTTTGTCGAACAGCTCCATTTCGTCGTGGACCAGAAAATACGGGTGAGCAACTATATCGACCGGATGTTCGCCAAGTATGCTCCGGCGCCGTTTCTTTCGGTGGTTATCGACGACTGCATCGGCAGGGGCCGGGATTACTATGATGGCGGTCCGCGCTATAACACCAGTTATATCCAATGCTGCGGCCTGGGAACCGTAACCGACAGCCTGGCGGCCATTAAAAAGCACGTTCTGGAAGAGGGCCGGTACACCATGGCTGCTCTGCTTGACGCGGTGGCCCGGAATTTCGATGGCGAAGAGATCATGCGCCAGACCATCATGAACCGGACCCCGTTCTTCGGCAACGACGATGATTTTGCCGATGAGATCGGTGTTCGGGTCTACGACGACCTGGTCGCGGCCATAGACGGAAATCCCAACATCAAGGAGGGCGGCAGGTATCATCTGAATATGCTCTCGACAACCTGCCACGTCTATTTTGGCAAGGTTCTCGGGGCTACCCCGAACGGCCGCCTGGCCGGCAAGGCGATTTCAGACGGCACATCGCCCTCCCATGGTGCCGATGTCAACGGTCCCTCGGCGGTAGTGAAATCGCTGAGCAAGCTGGACCAGGTGAAATCCGGCGGCACGCTTCTAAACCAGCGTTTTCTGCCAAGTCTGCTGAAACGGGACGAGGATATCCGCAAACTCGGCCATCTCGTCCGCTCCTATTTTACCCTCGGCGGTCACCACATCCAGTTCAACATTGTCGACAATGCGACCCTGCTGGCGGCCCAGCAGTGCCCGGACGACTACAGAGACCTGCTCGTGCGCATGGCGGGATACAGCGATTATTTCAATGACATGAACAGGGACCTGCAGCAGGAGATCATCGAGCGTACCGAAAATGAAGCCTTTTAGAAGCCTGTCGGAGCAGGGCAATTTCTTCTCAGACCCGGGTATTTCAATCATGCCGTCAGGCCTGATTTTCGATGTCAAGAAATATGCGATCAACGATGGACCCGGCATCAGGCTCACGGTCTTCTTCAAGGGCTGTCCTCTGTGCTGTGCCTGGTGCCATAATCCGGAGAGCATTTCATCACGCATCCAGAAAATGTACAATGGTGACCGGTGTATAGGCTGTATGGCCTGCATCGAGGCCTGCCCTGAAAGCGGTTGCAGGCTTACCCCAACCGGCATTATTACCGATCCTCGGCGCTGCACCTGCTGCGGAACCTGCGCGGATGTCTGCCCGACCAGAGCGAGCGAGATGTCGGGCCGGATAGCCACGGTGGCCGATCTTGTGGCCATCGCCGAAAAGGAACGGGTCTTTTTTGAGCAGTCGGGAGGCGGCGTCACCATTTCCGGTGGCGAGCCACTGTTGCAGCCGGACTTTCTTGTCTCCCTGCTGGGCGAGCTGGGTCTGCGATCTATCCACCGTACCGTGGATACCACCGGATTTGCCAGAAGCGAGCTGCTGCTCAAGGTGGCGCAACGAACCGAGCTCTTCCTCTACGACCTGAAGATGATGGACTCCCGGCGGCACAAACAATGGACCGGCGTTGACAACGGGCGGATTCTTGAAAATCTCAGGCTCCTCGCCTCAACCGGCGCCTGCATCAATATCCGTATGCCGCTCATCAAAGGCGTCAATGATGACGAGCTGAACATAGAGCAGACAGCATCTTTCGTGGCCAGCCTTCCCGGCGCGAAAAAGAAGGTCAATATCCTGCCCTATCACAATATTGCGCAAGGCAAGTATCTCCGGCTGGGCGAGAAGCACGATTCATCCGCTATGGCCGAGCCAAGCGTTGAAGCGTTGACCGATGCTGTAGCGGTATTCGCCGCTTTTGGCCTGGAGGCGATCGTGGGTGGGTAAGCGGGGACTTCTGTAGTGAACTATCCAGGACTTTTCCGCCACCTATAGCGGGCAACTCTCGCTTTCCATTTCAAGGCCGAATTCAATGATAAATAGTCCGGGCCACTTTCCCGTCTGACCGACCTCCTTTCGGCTCTTATCGGGTGTAACGATTTTGTATGTCG
>JAHEMX010000277.1 GCA_024643445.1 Desulfobulbaceae bacterium
GGTACCGATTACACTGCCCCGTAACATGGTAGGCACCAATTTTTTAACATTGGCCCAACTCAACTTGTTCCCTTTGCTGGATAAAACACCTTCCCGAATTCGATTCAGAGCCTCGTGTTTTTCTGATATCAGGCCCATCAGCCGAAAAACTTCGGGGGCTGCCAGCATTGAAATAATCATTACAATCAGCGGAATCCCGTCATACATGTAAGGCTGCCCGAAATCAAACCGCACTGTTCCGAACGGAGACTCACCAAAGGTTGACAGCAGCAGGCCAAAGCCTGCCATGAGAAATCCCTTTGTCGGATCCTTGCCGACAAAACTGCCGATAATACTCAACCCCAAAATCCCAAGCGCAAACATTTCGCTCGGGCCGAACTGCAGGCCGATCCAGGCAAGTCCCGATGCGGCAACTATGAAGATCAGGCTGCTCATAATGCCACCGAAAACGCCGGAGGTTATGGAGATCATCAGTGCCCGGTGAGCATCACCTCTCTGGGCCATGGGATAGCCGTCCAAAATCGTCATGGCGGCAGCCGTCGTTCCCGGTGTTCGAATGAGAATGGCCGGTATGGAACCGCCATACTCGGCGGCCGAATAAATCGAAACCATGAAGAGAATCGATTGCTCGGCAGACATGATGAAGGTAAAGGGGAACATCAGGGCGAGGGCCTGTGCTCCGCCAAACCCCGGCATGATACCCATGGCAATGCCCACCATAATCCCCAGCGGGATCACGAAGAGGTTGACGGGGTCAAGTACAATACCGATTGCCGGGAGAATATTTATAAAAAATGATTCCATTCGGGGATCTCAGAAATTTACATATTTGGGCAGAAAAAGTAGTGGCAGATGCACATTGAGCAGAATGACAAAAACACCGTAGAGGACAATCGTTGAAACAATGGCAACCATAAATGCCCAGAACCATTTGCCCGTTCGCCACCCCATAAGTATGAACAGGAAAGAAAAAAATGAAATTTCAGAGCCGATACGCACCATGGCAAAAATAAGCCCCGCAACCAGGAAGAAGCTTGCCAGGAACGGCGGCAAATCTATACTCGTTCTGCCTTTTGACGAGCTTCTGCCTGCTCTGAAAATACGCTGGAACAGCAGGATTACACTGAAAAACAGCGAGACGGTACAGATCAACTGCGGGAAGAAGGCGGCACCGGGATCTCCGGACAGCACGGGAGGCTCAAAGGCAAGCGAAACAACAAAAGCTCCGGCAAACAAACCAATAAAAAGAACGGCAAAAAAAATATCTACGTACCGATTATCAACCTCGATGGTTTTCACGATAGAGCCCCTGACTATCAGTAAAACACGGATGCAAAAATGGGGGGCCTGATGGTCTGAGATACCCTCTCAGAAAGAGCCAGCAGGCCCCCCGCGAACAGAAACCGATCTGATTATTTTATCAGTCCGGCATCTTTGAGGAATTTTCCTGTTTCTATGCGCATCGCATGGAAGTCCTTGGTCATTTGAACGTCATCGACGTTGAACTGGGGGATTACGTGCGCATTTGCCTTGACGTACTCCTTGTAGGTATCCGTTTCCACTGCTTTCTTGAAAGCGTCCTGGATCTTGCGCTTGGCCTCATCAGGGGTATTGACCTTGAGGAATATGCCCTGCACCTGATGGGTGAAGGGATAGTCAACGCCTAAATCCTTTGGAATGGGAATGGGGATAGGGTCATAATGCTCCTCATTGAGAAGAAGCAGTGAACGGGCCTTGCCCGATTCCACATGCGGCGCCCATATGCCGTAAGGAATAATACCGGCGTCCACATGCCCGCCGAGAACATCCTTCATCGCACCGCCGGAACCTTTATAAGGGATAAAATTCCACTTCACATCAAAGGCGTTGAAAAGGTCAATGAGGTGGCGATGATGGGCGGAACCGGGCTTGTTTCCGGCAATGGATATTTCCCCCGGGTGTGCCTTCATATCGGCAATGAGGTCCATGAAGGTCTTGTATTTGCTGTCTGATCGTACTCCGATAATATATAAAAACTTCTCGACCTCAACAGCCACTTCCAGTTGCATCGGATCCGGCCTGAAGGTAGGCATATTCATATATCCTGCGTAACTGGTGTTGCGCTGCAGCCAGGTGTATCCGTCAGCAGGTTTGTTAATGACGTATTCAGCGGCAGTATTTCCCCCGCCACCGCCTTCAAAAAGGACCTCCACGTGCTGGCCCAGTTCTTTCGAGGTTAAATCGGCAAACAGCCGACACCATGCTGCTGCTCCTGAAGAAGGACCGGTCGCACAGACCATTTCAATGGGATGCTCGGGCCAGGCAGCTGATACGTTAGATGGTTTAGCACCAATTAAGGCAACAAGAGCTACAGCGGACATCATTGCAACAACGTGAAAAACAGTTTTCATGCTCATCCTCCCTGTAAGGTTTAGTCGTGCCACGTGCGAAAAGACACCTTAAGAAATACAAGATTTATATATATTGTCAACCAAATCATTAAAAATATATATATTTTATTGCTGCTGCGCTGTGGCCTTTCGCTCACGCCTGCAGGGAAACAAGGAAGATCGGGGGAAAAGCGTATCTTCTGGTGGTTGTCGATTTGAAGTGATCGCCAGGATGCAGCCAGGCAAAGAGGAGATAATACGGTGGCAACGGTCCGGGCAAGACGGACGTCGCTGAAGTTGGGCGACATCCGCCGGGTTTATTGAGGATAGGAATGGCTGGCGGTCAATACTGCTCAGCAAGGCACATCAGCCGGCCTTATAGCAAGGTGGTTGGCGGCAAGATTTCTGACAGGACCGTGGCTAGAACGAACGACTTGGCGGTTCGAGGCACCCGGATGATTGCTTATGAATTACAAATCAGCCGGCTGAACTCATCTCACCGGTGCGGTGCCAAAAATTTGCCCGTGCCCGGTTTTGCAACACAGGCGCCGTTTTCGGCAATCTTTTTGCCTCGCAGGAACACAGCTTTTGCACGCCCGCGAAACGTCCTCCCCGCATAGGGAGTCCAGCCAGCCTTGGAGATCACCATTTCATCCGTCATTTCATATTCGGAATCGGGATCGACAAGGACAATATCCGCATCAGCCCCGGGCAAAAGGGTTCCCTTGCGCGGATAGTATCCATACAACCGCGCTGGACGACGAGAATACAATTCGACAAGCATCGGGTAGCTGATCCTTCCTTTGGCGGCCGAATCAAGGAGAAATCGAAACGTGGTATCCAGCCCCGGAAGACCAAAAGGAACCTCCCAGACAGACCCGCCTTTTTTCTGGGCTCTAGTGGACGGGGCGTGGTCGCTCGCAAAATAGGCGCCATCCCCGATGCAGCCCCAGATGGCCTCGACATCCGCTTCAGACTGAATCCGGTTTGGCGGAGTGAATTTCCGGAACGCTCCTTCAGTCAACACGTCGTCCTCTTTCAGGGCGATGTATTGGGGACAGGTCTCTGTCCATACCCTGACACCGCGCTGCCGGGCCTTTTCGGCTATCTTGAAAACCTCAGGGTGACTGCAGTGAGCCAGGATAGTAAGAGCACCGGAGGCCTCGGCGATAGTGACAACACTCTGAGCGGCCACGGTTTCCGCGAGCAGGTTTCGCCATTGGGGTATAATCCCGCCATCGCTCCGAACAGCCGACCGCAGTTGTTTTTCCGCTGATGCCGTCAAACTGTCGTCTTCCGCGTGAATTAAAAAAGGTATCCGGGTATCGCCGTATCTTGACATGCCCGCATAAAGGTCTCCGGTTGCAACCCCCGGGATGCCATGAGTCGTGCAGGTAAATACCTTGATAAAGGCTGCCCCTTCCCTGATAACTTCTCCAATCCGGTCAATCGAATCTGTCGGGAAGTGGGCGCCTATTCCGAAATCGATAACAGACCGGTTTTCCAGGTACTCCTTTTTTAAGACAAATTCAGCACCCGAACGGACTGCCGTGCAATGGCTATGTTCGATAAGGGTGGTGACGCCCTGGGCTGCGGCGGCAGCCGTGCCGGTAGGCATATCCTCACGGTCTGTTTCAGCCGGGTCCATCAGATGGGCATGGGCTTCAAACATCCCGGGCATAACAAGAAGGTTAGAGGCATCTATGCTCTTTTCTGCCGCTACATCCAGATGTCCAAGGCCGGCAATTTTACCGGACTGAACATAGACATTACCCTCCATTTCACCATCAGCCATAATGATCCGGCCGTTTTTGATTACCAGGTCCACCTTTTTCATAAATCTTCAGCTCCTTTCACACGTATCAATCAGTTGGCGGGTAAACCCATTTATCCTCCACCAGTGCACCAGCAGCCCGCCTTCCAGATCCGTTTCCCAAATCCCGACAGCGCTGAAAGGAGAGGGCCAGGTCTTTCGAGCAAATCCTGAAAGCTCCTCCTACCATCTAAACGCTATTCATATCTGAGCCGCTTGCAAAATGGTCTTGTTGTCCAAACCCGGCGTTATGCTCAAAATTTTATCCTCGGAATATCATATATATACCTGTGGAAAAATATCTTTCCTGCCTTGATTTTGAACCAAAAATTCTCATTTTGCAAAAGGCTCATATCTGTTAGAAAAACCAGCTCCAGGTTCATGAACAGTTTCTTAAAATTCGGACAGGCTACTGAAATAAAATATTTAATTGCGATACGTTCAGTGTTCATCGAAAATGGACTTTACACTTTCACTATCATTGTTTCAGTCGCTGGCAACGTTCACCTGAGACGTGTCGATACTGTCCACTTTCCCGCGTCGCTTATCCGGTTTATATACTCAACATTAGATGAATCGCAAGTCTGCATGTTAAGCGGGCTGTCTCAAATCGTGAACGTGGGGCTAATAATCAATACTTGGCGGAGATTCTATATCCGTTCTCTAGGAGCCTGTCGGAGAAAGCCCTTTTTCCCCATCTCTACGTTATTGCAAGAAAATTAATGCTCGCAATATCAATTGCATGGTTCCTCGTAATTTCCTAGCAATGCCTTGATCTGAGAAATAATAGCAGTTCTCCGACACACTCCTAGGCATGTCTTATTTCGTTGACCTGCCTTACCATATCCGCCAGGGCAATTACTTCGGGATGTGCATCTCTTCCGGTCAATACCAGATGCAGCTATTCCCGCCCTTTATCGAGAATACCGAGCACCTGCTCAAGATCAACCAGCTTGAGTTGCAGGGCATTGTTAAGCTCATCGAAAATCTTCAATTAAAACAGCCCTAACATGTGTTTAATGAGAAATGCTGGCTAGTTGTCCATTCCATCAGTCTCGATCCTGCGTGACTGCTTCTCCGCATCCAACAGCGCATTGAAGATCTCCCTTTCGACAACAGCTTCAATAACGATATCCGGTTTGAAGTGGAGCATGATCTCCTCAACGTTCTGGCGGTCAAATGCTTTCCAGAGATAAATAACTTCCTTGAAATTTTCAGAAAAAAACGGTTCCAGAGAGACAAAGAAGGAATCCCTGAAAATGACAGCGGTAAGGTTTTTGGACGAGCACGATTTCATAAACGAATCACGGCCGCCTCCCTCGATGATATTGCTGAGGTGATAGGGAAT
>JAHEMX010000278.1 GCA_024643445.1 Desulfobulbaceae bacterium
CTATGGTTTTGGGTGCAGCAACAGCTCAACTTCTTTCAATTTCCGTACCTGTTGCTCAAGCCGATGGATCCTGTCTTGCAGTTCATTGGTGATCTGTTCATGTTCTTTACCGGTACGATGCATAGTCGCGGTCTGTTCTGCCTGTTCCAGCCGGAGGAGTTCGATCAGACTGCTCTGTTTTTCAATCTGGTCATAGAGTTCCAGGCGTGCCTGCATGATCCGTTGAAATCCCCTGATCGGGTTCGACTGCTTAGACTGCAGGGCAAGGACGGTATCCAGCGTATCAACCGTTTGCCTGAGCTGTCCGGGCGTTGCTTCCCCTGATAGAGAAATACAGACGAGTTCGCTCCAGTCAGCCTGTTCCGGATTATTCCGCACCTCCGCCAAGGCGTTGGCATGCATATCCGCAAAAGAAGACCCGACCTCGTGCTTTATCTCGGTGAGGCAATAAACCGTTCTTTCGAGCGGGGCCATCTTATAGACGGTGATAGGGTCAAGCCCTATCTCATCAAAATAGAGTTTGCCCTGCTCCAGATGACAACCGCTGGCAATCGTAACCAGTGCCATTATTTCCAGGAGCCAGAGCGCTTTTTTATACATCATGCTTTTCCACCTTCTCTTTTCCGCGGCTGCGGGACAGGGGCAGGGTTATACCGAAACGTGCACCAGGCTCTCCTGCATTTAACAGGCGGATGGTTCCATCATGACGACTCAGGTATTCCCGGACAATGGCAAGTCCAAGTCCGCTTCCCTTGACGACCGAATGAGCCCTTGTCTCGACCTGATAAAACGGCCTGAAAATAGCCTCTTGCTCTCCCAACGGTATCCCCGGTCCGCTGTCATAAACGATGCAGGCCACCTTTGTGCTGTCACTGCTCAACCGGCAACCGACCACTCCATCGCTGGGACAAAATTTTACTCCGTTTGAGAAAAGGTTTTCAAAAATCGTTTCCAGTTCTTTTCTGTCACCATGTACCGTAACCCTTTCCAGTTTGATGTCGAGTGAAATATTTCTGCCGATAATCCTGGCCGCCTGTGCATCCGCCACCTTTTCGATGAGCTCCTTGAGATCGACATCGTCGGTCGCCCTCACCTTTCCGCCGATCTGGGCCATATTGAAGTTGATGATGTTTTCAATCAGTTCCTGCAGCAGAACAGTGTTGTTGACCAGAATGGTGGTTACATCCTGCTGTCTTTCATTGAGTTCACCGACAACCCCCTCGTTGAGCAGCGATGCTCCTTCCCGTATAGACGCCAGCGGTGTTTTCAGTTCATGTGAAATATGCGCGAGAAATTTTCTTTTCTCCTTCTCCAGTGCGTCAAGCCGTTTCCTGAGCCAGTCCAGTTTCTTGCCGACCGATTCGATATCAAGCGGCCCCTTCACCAGGACCGGTGTGGTGAAATCACCATTGCCGAGGCGCTCGACACTGCGATTGAGCTGCCGAATAGGCCAGGAAAGCAGAAAGGCCATAACGCCAATGAGCACGATCGTGGCGAGGATAAAAGCAATGGTCTGGGAGACAAGCGCCTGCTGGGCTTCTTCGGTGGTTTTGTGCAGCCCGGTTATTTCTCGCTGCATCATCTCCTTGAAACCGGACCGCAGCCGCAACGCCTGCTCATGCTGCTCGCCAAATGAGGCGATTGCCCCGGACACCGCCTCCTCAGAAGAACTGCTCACCGTATCGTTTTGTAGCGATATCAGGGTAGTACGCTGTATATTCCGGGTCCGGCGCATCTCTTCAAGATCTTTCCTGACCGGCAGGTCGAGCGGCAGTCCGAGCAAGTCGTAGAGCAGGGTGTCGGTTTTCCGGTGATAATCGATGGCCTTGTCGAGATAGTTTTTCTCACCGGTGATCGAATAAAGCCTCAGCGTCCGTTCTTCACTTCTCAGGGATTCCGAGAGAATTTCGCTGTCCCTGGTGCCGCTTACCGCATGATCGACAACTGCCAGCCCCATGCCGGTTACACGGTCAATAGAGGTCAGTGTGGTCCACAAACCGACCCCGAGCGGCAAAGAAACAGTGACAAAGCCGAGAACCACCAGGTTCAGAAACGTACGTGGTCGCAATAGTTTCATAGGCCCACTATTCTCATTAAAATACCAGCGGCAGAGAATCTCTTCGTATCGCCGGGCATATGCAATTTCCGCTCCTGACCCGGATAGATGGCAGCTGTACGATGATTCAGGCAGGAGCCCGATCGATTCAGAACCGGTTGAGAGGCTGTTTTACCGGGGCCCGGTGCCTCGCATGTCCGCAAGGGCATCTGCGAGACGGGAGACACCCTCCCTGATCAGGGTCTCATCCACACAGGAAAAGTTCAGCCGAAAGGTTGATGCTCTTCTGTCAGTGGTGTAAAACGGCTCACCCGGCACAAAAACGACCTGACGTTTTACCGCCCGCTCAAAAAGAGCAAGCGAACTCAGCCCATCCGGCAACTCACCCCAGAGAAACATGCCCCCGTCCGGCCTGGTACAGCTCACATCCCCCGGGAAAGAGCGTTCTATGGACTCGATCATCGCCTGGCATTGATTGCCATAAACTGTAACAATTTTTTTTACATGTGCATCGATGTTGTTGTGAAGCAGATATTCCAGGAGCACATATTGGGTGAAATTGCAGGTATGCAGGTCAGAAGCCTGTTTCGCGATGAGCAGTTTTTCATAGATCGCATCAGGAGCAGCTATCCAGCCGAGCCTGAAGCCCGGCACGACCACCTTTGAAAACGACCCGAGCATCAGCGTCTGAGAAGGGAGATAGTGATAAAAAGAAGGAACCGGTTCTCCTTGAAAACGCAAGGCGCGATAAGGATCGTCTTCGACCAGCAGCAGCTTCCTGCCGCCGACGAGTCCGGCAATGCTCTTCTTGTTTTGTGCAGTATATGAGATGCCGGAAGGATTCTGGAAATTGGGGACGGTATACATCATTTTCGGCTGAGCGTCACCAAGCGAGTCCGCCAGCCGGCTTATGTCCATACCGCAGGCGGAGACCGGGACAGCAATAAAGCGGGGACGGTAGAGAGAAAGCGCCTGGATGGCACCGAGATATCCCGGTTCTTCAATAATAACCTGGTCGCCGCGGTTGATGGTAATTTTGGCTATCAGGTCAAGGGCCTGCTGGCTGCCGTTGGTGATCAGTATGTTGGCCGGACTGATGGTGATACCCTGTTCGTGGTGGTACCGCTCGCTGATGTATTCCCGTAAAGGCAGCAGCCCCTCCGAGTTACTGTACTGCAGACAGTCGGTTCCATAGAGCTGAAAAACCCGATTTGTCGCCTCGCGCAGCTGCTCGGTCGGAAAAAAAAGACGGTTCGGCAGGCCGCCGGCAAAGGAAATGATGTTCCTGTCCATCGTGACCTTGAGAATCTCGCGGATGAATGACCGGGGAACATCCCGCATTCTATCGGAAAAAATCGCTTCCATATGGTGTTAATCGGAAAATGATGTTGATCTGAGAACTCACCCACCGCACCTCTTCCTGCTGACTGAGCTGCAAACGCAAGGAGTCACACGTATTCTTTTTAATTACCGCTCTTGAAAGTTAGCATTCGTGCAGGTATTTCTGCCGCTTTTTCTCAGAGCTGGGCAATCCTCTGTTTTTCAGCCGCAGAGCGTATAAGCCGATAGATCTCCCGATAATGCCCCTTGATTCTGCTCCGTGCATACTGATGCGCCGAACTTCTCAATTCATGCTCATTAATAGCCGGGAAAAGGGCGACCACCTGAGCAATTGCCTCACTGTGCCAGTCGATGGACCAGGGCTGCTGAACCTGCTGGGCATCCTGATAGGACTGCAGAGCTTCATTTACTATGGCGTCGCGTAATTGTTCCGCCTGATGCTCGTAACGATTTTCTTCAAGCTTGGAGCCTTTGACCTGGCTGAGAAAGGCAAAAATCTCGTCGAGCGGTTCCTGCTGCAGCAACTTTGTCACGTACTTTATCTGGCGTTTCAGGGCACCCGCTTTCAACCCCCGGCAGTTCTTCATTTCTGCTATCGCCTGTGCACTGGCCGGCACCCGGGCCAATTGGGCGTCGCTCATCGAAACAAGTTCGCGCACAGCGGCCTCGACGTTCCTGTACTGCCTTTTCTGCTCTGACCTGCTGATCTGTATCATGCAAAACCTCTGGTTCAGGAGAGGGGGAAACGCGGTTTGGGGTCCATCATCATTATATTATCGCAACCAAAGACGGCGCATAGGCTTCCGGCGGCTCATAACCGAGCAGGGTACAGATCGTTGCGGCGACATTGACAAGCCCCCTGTCTGGTATTTCAGTCAGCACAAACCGGTTTGCCCCGGAAAAGTCTTTTACAAAAAAGGGAACCGGATTCAGCGTGTGGGCCACCATGGGAGAACGTACCCGGTTTTTTTCAGTCCACATACAATCCGCATTACCGTGATCAGCTGTTATCAGCGCAATACCCCGGGCCTTTTCCACCGCGGCGAGCAATCTGCCAAGGCAGAGATCAACCGTCTCGACTCCAATCCTGATCGCCGAAACTAAACCGGTGTGGCCGACCATATCACCATTGGGATAATTGAGCCTGATGAAACGGTACTTACCGGACAGAATTGCGGCTATGACCGCATCGGTGATTTCCGCCGCTTTCATCCATGGCCGTTTGTCAAAGGTAACCCGGTCAGATTCTATCTCGACATAACGCTCGAGTGACTCATCGATATAGCCTGATTTGTTGCCATTCCAGAAATAGGTTACATGTCCGAACTTCTGTGTCTCAGAGATGGCATAGGACGGCAGACCGGTGGCACAGAGATATTCACCGAGGGTGTTGTCTATCGCCGGCGGCTGCACCAGGTAATTTTTCGGGATAAGGGCGTCACCGTCATACTGCATCATGCCCGCATAAAAGACATCCGGATGAAACTGCCGGTCAAATCCCTTGAAATCCGTTTCTTCAAAGGCCTGTGATATCTCGATGGCCCTGTCGCCGCGGAAATTAAAAAAAATGACCGCCGCACCGTTTTCAATTTTCCCGACCGGGCCGTCCTCGTCTACTACGACAAAGGAGTCCATATACTGGTCGGTATTTCCCGGATCTTCCTGGTAATAGTTCCTGATCGCCTCAGAGGCTGAACTCACGGGCGTACCCTGTCCGAGAACATGGGCCTTCCAGCCCCGCTCGACAACACTCCAGTCGGCGTGATAACGATCCATCGTGGTAATCATGCGCCCGCCACCGGAGGCTATCCGGTAATCATGGCCTTTACGCTGAAACGATGAACACCGCTCTTCGAGCGGCAGGAAATAGTCGAGTGCGCTCTTGGGGCCCACGTCCCTGCCGTCAATCAAGCCGTGAATCCTGATCGTGCGGATGGAGCACCCCGAGGCGTGCTCCAGAAGCGCATAGAGATGATCAACATGCGAATGGACATTACCATCTGAAACCAGCCCGATCAGGTGCAACGGTGCGCCAGCCTTGCAGCGCTTTTCGATGGTCTTCCAGGTTGAGCCCTGATAGATGGATCCCGAAGCGATCGCCTCATTGACCAGTTTGGCACCCTGAGAGA
>JAHEMX010000279.1 GCA_024643445.1 Desulfobulbaceae bacterium
GCGCAGCTGAAAAACCGGTTTACCTCTGGATCCATGATGGAGCGGTTGAAATCCGCGACGCCGAAACGCTCTGGGGTTCAGAAGTGGCCGATTGCCGGCAGAAGATACAGCACTCACTCGGTGAAAAAAATATCCGAACGGCAATCATCGGTCTCGCCGGGGAAAACATGGTGCGCTACGCCTGCATCTTGAACGATGTATCCCACGCAGCGGGAAGGACCGGCATGGGGGCGGTGATGGGTTCGAAAAAGCTCAAAGCCATTGTTGTAAAAGGCTCTCAGGTACCACAACTGGCCCGACGGAAAGACTTGATGGACATAAATCGGCAGATGGCCGGCAATTACAAAGAACTGACCCTGCACTGGAAATACGGTACGGGCCGAACCATGGCGGAATACGGACAAAACGGCAACCTGCCCGTCCGAAATTTCAAGGGCGGTCGATTCGCCGGTACCGATAAAATTTCGGCTGTTACGCTGTATGGCCGCTATCTCAAGCGAATGGAAGGCTGCTACGGCTGCCCGATAAAATGCAAGAGAGTCGTCGAACTGGAGGGTGAGGTGACGGTGGACCCTGTATACGGTGGGCCGGAATACGAAACCCTTGCCGCCCTGGGATCCAATTGTGACATTGACAATCTTGAAGCCATCATGAAGGCAAATGAGCACTGCAATCGCTACGGGCTGGACACGATATCTACCGGAACGGCCATCTCCTTTGCGATGGAATGCTATGACCATGGCATTTTGACCAGGGAAGATACGGACGGGCTGGAGCTTCGCATGGGAAACGATACGGCCATGCTCACGATGATTGAGCGAATTGCCCGGCGCGAAGGACTCGGGGATCTGCTGGCCGAGGGAACCAGGCGCGCGGCCGAGCAGCTCGGAAACGGTTCAGAAGCATTTGCCATGCAGGTAAAAGGGGTGGAAATCCCCATGCACGAACCTCGCCTGAAACAGCCGCTGGGCCTACATTACAGCGTCCACCCCGGCGGAGCTGACCACTGTACCGGACCGCACAGCGAATCCGCTCTTGACCCCAAAAGCGCCGAGAAGCTTTGTCACGCAAGCATGCCCGGCCATCTGGCCAACCACCTCGGGCTCTGCCGGTTTGTTCCCTGGAAAATGGAGCAGATCAACGATGCGATCGGACACATAACAGGCTGGCAGGTCACTCCCCAGGAGCTCAGGCAGGCCGTTGACCGGGGACTGACCCTCTCCCGCATATTCAACCTGAGGGAAGGGTTCACTGCAGATGACGATGTCCTTCCTGAACGCTTTGGTGAAACCCCTCCGGACAGTCCCTTAAAGGGCATCGATGTCGAAGTGTTTCTCAGGGGCAGGGCTAACTATTATCATCTGCAGGGCTGGGATGAAAGAGGTATTCCGCGAAAAGCCGCGCTGAAACGACTTGGCATAGAGTGGGCGGCAAGCCATCTGCCCTGAGGCGCTGAAACCGCTCGTTTCCGGTTATTATCGATTCCGCCGCATTCTGCTCTGCCTTCAGACAAGAGCCAAAAGACTTATCGGCAGGCAATGCTCTAGGGAGCTTGCAATTATCGGAGAATTAGTCAATATTCTTCCCATCGGACAGACTATTTCCCATTCACGGCAGGTGTCGTCTTATGCGCAGAGCAGAACCCATTGCCGCAGACTTTTTCCTCGATAAACGATTACGGGCCTTTATCCTGGCGCTGATGGTAACAGCCTTTTTTTTCGGTTTTGCCGACCAGGTCTGGGACCGGAATTTCGAGCGGTTGCACATCTTTCTTTTCAATCTCTGTGCCGGTGGTTTCATCATCCTGTATCACACGGAAAACAAAGGCAGACCGTCGCTGAGCTGTTTTGTTTTCCTCTTTCTCAGCCTCTGCTACGCCCTGCTGGCCTTTTTTCAGTCCTACAGTGCAGCGGCCATGTTGTCTTTCACGCTTGGCCTGCTCGTCGAATCAATCCGTATCCGCCACTTCTCCCTTCTTCCGAAGGATCTCTTCTCGAGCCAGGTTTCCGTTGTCGACAAATTCCACCACGCCTCCATACTCTGTCTCTCCCTGGCCCTTTTTGTCGCCACCTTTGTTCTGCTGAACAATACGGCCCTGCACTGGCTTCCTTATAAGAATCTGACCCTGAACGTCTTTTTTCTCGGCTTCTCCTTTCCGGTATCCCTGATCACCATGTCGGTGATGTTCTCTTTTATCCGCAAGGATATCAACCCGGTCCTGCGTGCACAGAAACAGGGGTTTTTCTGGACCGTCAATCTCGGCGTCATTATTTTCTTCCTGTTCATCGTCTTCGAATTGCCCACCGCAAAATTTGTGATTGCCACCTTTCTGTTTTTCGCCGTGGTACTGATATTTTCCTTTTTCCTGCTGCTTGGCGTCAATGTGCAACAGAAGCTCTTTCTGCTTTCCGGCATGGCTTTCCTCGTATTTACCGGCATCACCGGCATTTTCTATATCGTCCTGGCTGATTTCCCCGTGGCCTACGCCAGATGGGGCCGCCTGCTGCTTACCTGCCACGCCTACCTGTCCCTCTACGGCTGGGGGCTGAGTGGTCTTCTGATCCTGATGCGCTGGAATGATTTTCCCCTCAAGCTTAATTCCTGGCGCATTATCGCCATGCACTGGCTGGTTATAGGCATTCTTGCACCGCTTGGAAAAACGAGCCTCATCCTCGCCGTTACGTCACTGGTTGCCTTTTGCCTGTTTCTCCACTTCTTCTTCGAGGAGAAAGAAACGGCACCGATGATGAAAGAGAGATGAAAGGCAGAGTGGCGGCATAATTCAGCGAATCAGCACCTGGCCCGCGCATCCCCGCAGAAACCTCTTGAGCAGAAAGATCCAGGAAAAACCGTTACCCATGCAGTAATTTCTCCTGTGGAGCAAGCAGGCAGGCAGTGAGCCCGGCAGGATGAGTTTGGAGACTATCGAGGGCTTGGTGTCAGTACGATTGCCTTAAAGGCAACGCCAAAAGACAGTAGAGGAATCTTTATCATCGAAAACACTTTTCACGAAAAGGGAGGCCCCCCGCTTCATCTGCATTACAATCAGGACGAGTGGTTCTCTGCCGTCGAGGGAGTTTTCCTGATAGAAGTGGGGCAGGAAAAATTTACTTTGACCCCTGGCGACTCGCTACTTGCGCCTCGCACTATTTCACCCGTTTGGGCATATACCGGGGGCAATCGCGGCAAAATCATCATTGCTTTTATGCCTGCCGGAAAAAGGGAATCCTTCTTTCGAGAAGTAACAAAAACCAATGCAATGCCTGCCCAAGAACCTGACCTGTGGCGCTCTCATGAGATGGAACTGCTCGGACCGCCTCTACTGGTGTAACGGGCATAAAGACACCTTGCGCTGCAACAATATACACGACAAAAAGGCACAAGGCCGGGTTCAGTAACTTGTGGGTAAGGAGGTACTGCGACTCACGGCATCCAGGATTCCGTTGCTGGACAGCAGATAGACATCTGACCGGACCACTATCATTCGCCCTCTCAGTCCAGGGCCAGGGACGTCCCGCTTCTGACGATGATGCCCTCATCACAGAGAGCCTCGAGCAGGCGGGCAACACGGCCGGCCGGCTCACCGAGCAGCCCGGCCATATCATGTTCGCCAACCAGGTGCCGATCGAGCAGCAGCTGGAGTATCCTGCCGCGAAGCTGGCGATCGGACCCCGCAAACGGTGACTGCCGGCTGTAATGTCTACTCCTGCGGCTCAGGTTTCCGACACTTTTCTTGAGCATCACACCATAGTCCATCAACGCATAATACCATTCCCGCGGACGTTCTCGGTCAAGGGTTTTCCCGACCAGAACCATGATGTCACGGTCATCAACCGCCGTTTGCTCCTGGAAAAAAAAGTGGATAAAAACTGTCCTGACATTGGTTTCTATAAAGGAAAGCGGGGCGTTATAGGCAAACACGCAGATTGATGCGGCCGTTGCCGGACCGATGCCGGGAAACGTCACCAGAATATTCGGATCATCCGGCAGCAGCTTGTTGTAATCGTCAACGACCATGGTCGCTATATCATGGAGGTACTTCGCCCTTCGATTGTATCCGAGTCCTTTCCAGAATTTCAGAACCTCACCAAACGAGGCCCGGGCAAGACGCTGAAAATCCGGGAACCTCTCGATAAACGGATCAAATTTCTCGGCCACACGGCTGGTCTGCGTCTGCTGCAGCATGAGTTCCGAGATCAGGACCCGGTACGGGGAAATCTCGCGGCGCCAGCTGAAATCCCGGTTATGCTGCAGGTAGTAATGAAAGACGATGGAACGGAACCGTTCATAGGCTTCACGGCCCGGGCCGTGTACGGCAAAAAATTCCGGCCAGGATTCCTTGAAAAAAGGCAGGGAGCTCATCAACGTAACCTGGGTGGCTAACGAACGGGCTCAAGAGCACCCTGATAGAGATGACCCGCGCGATACGAACTGCGCACGTGGGGGCCTGCAGCAACACCTTTAAAACCAAGGTCAAGGGCTATTGCCCGCAACTCTTCAAACTCTTCCGGCGGGACAAACCGTTTCACGGCGAGATGGGCAGTTGTGGGCTGCAGATACTGCCCAAGCGTCAGCAGATCACACCCGGCCCTCCTGATATCACTCATCGTTTCGACCAGTTCCTCCCCTGTCTCCCCCAGACCAACCATCAAGCCCGACTTGGTAACAATGGACGGATTCAGTTCTTTGACAGCGGCAAGAAGCTGCAGGGAACGATAGTACCGTGCCTGCGGCCGTACGCGCGGATAGAGACGCTCAACCGTTTCAACGTTATGGTTCAAGACAGCGGGCTGCTCGCGGCAGAGCAGGGCCAGGGCTGTCTCATTACCCTGAAGATCCGGTATGAGAATTTCAACAAGGGTCCCCGGCCGCCGCGCCTTGATGGCCTGCATCGTCCTGACAAAATGATGGGCTCCTCCATCTGGCAGGTCATCACGGGTTACCGAGGTCAAAACCACGTAATCAAGAGCCATGTCGGCGGCCGCACTGGCGATTCGTTCCGGTTCTTCAGGATCCAGCGGTTCAACCGGTGCATGGCTGACAGCGCAGAAACGGCAGTTTCTCGTACATTTCTCCCCCATGATCATGAAGGTTGCCGTCCCCTTGCCATAGCATTCAAACTGGTTCGGGCAGCGAGCCTCCTGGCAGACGGTATGCAACTTTCCCGTGCTGACCAGCCGCCTCGTCTTCTCAAAGGCGGGCCCCGAGGGCAGCCGTTTTTTCAGCCATTTCGGCTTTGCGGTTCGAACCTTCTGATCATCACCACCCCTGCGGGCGGCACCAGGGAATGTTTCCGGCCCTGCCGGTAAAGAAGCAAGCGTGGTCGTACAGCCGAAGATTCCACTGATTTCGTCAATCATTTCCACTTTTATCGACTTGATATCGAGCGATTTCCCGAGCTCTTGCTCCATTGACGTCATCGACACGCCGGACAGGCCGCAGGGGGTTATCCAGCCGAACGGTTCCAGGTCGAGGTTTACGTTCAGGGCAAGGCCGTGAAAGGTGATGCCGTGCCTGATGGCGATG
>JAHEMX010000280.1 GCA_024643445.1 Desulfobulbaceae bacterium
CAACCGCCTTGCACATATCGTAAATGGTAAGAGCTGCAATGGAAACGGCAGTCAGCGCTTCCATTTCGACGCCTGTTTTTCCCTGAATAGAGACAACTGCGCTGATTTCAATGGACGCGGCATCATCGATGAGATTGAAATCAATTGCAACCTTACTGATCATCAGGGGGTGGGTAAGCGGAATCAGGCTGGCAACCTTTTTTGCCGCCATGATACCGGCGATACGGGCAACTCCCAACACATCACCTTTTGCCATCGTTCCACTCTTCACCAGGTCAAAGGCCAGTCTGCTCATTGTAATCAGGCCGGCGGCGCGGGCTATGCGCATGGTCTCGGGCTTGGAACTGACGTCAACCATGACCGCATTTCCGTCACCATCGAAGTGAGTCAGGGAACTGTTATTGTCTGTTACCATAACGATTCAAAACCGAACTAGTGAGACTTTCCCACTACTTCATTAACAAGTTTGGAGAAAAATCCTTCGTTTTCCTTGTTCTGCCCGTGTTTTTCACACAACTCATCAAACTCCCTGAGTACTTTTTTCTGCTCTTCACAGAGATTTGTCGGGGTTTTCACCTGTAATTCAGCGTACATATTGCCGCGACCATGTCCGCGTAGATGTTTCACACCCTGGTCTTTGAGGGTAAACACTTCTCCGGACTGACTTCCCTCCGGTATCAACAGTTTCTTCGTTCCATGAATAGTGATAATCTCTGTTTTTACGCCAAGAGCCGCATCGACCATGGACACGGGGAACCTGCAATAGATGTTGTCTCCGTCACGCTTGAAGAATTCATGCGCTTCAACTTCTATAATAACATAGAGATCACCTGGAGGACCACCTTTGCGTCCGCCCTCGCCCTCTGCCCGCAAGCGCATCCGTGCCCCGTTATCGACTCCTGCGGGGATCTTGATAGATACCTTTTTCTCCTTGTTTACCAGACCGACGCCGCGACATTCATCACACGGATGGGTGATGATTGCTCCCTCACCATGGCATTGGTGACAGGTGGAACTGACCTGGAAAAAGCCCTGGGAGCGTATGACCTGACCGCGGCCGTTACAGGATGGGCAGGTCTGTTTCTGATAGCCGGGCCGGCACCCTGTTCCTTCGCAGGTCCAGCAGGTATCACGCTTGGTTATTTCAACTTCCCGGCTTGTGCCATGAACGGCTTCCATAAAGGAAATCCTCAGATCATAGCGTAAATCGTTACCGGCAGTCGGACCGTCCCTTCTTGACTGCCCTCTGCCTGAACCAAACCCGAACAGGTCACTGAAGATGTCCCCGAAACTTGAAAAAACGTCTTCGAAATTACCTGGTCCGCGATAGCCGCTATTTTTCAGGCCTTCATGGCCGTAGGTGTCGTAAATCTGCCTTTTCTGGTCATCACTGAGCACCTCGTAAGCTTCCGTGCACTCCTTGAAGGCATTTTCTGCCTCTTGATCACCCGGATTCCGATCCGGATGATACTTCATGGCCAGCTTTCGATAGGCCTTTTTTATTTCAGCCGCATCGCTTTGCTTACTGATGCCGAGTATTTCGTAATAATCACGTTCCATCTAAGATAGCTAAAGCCTTATACTTCGGCCCCCTCTTGCTGATCAACAAGTAGTTCATCTGAATCATTATCACCGACCTCAGGGAGATCCATGATGTTCGAAAAAGTCACCTTGCCTGCGGCGATCTCCCGAAGCGTCATGACGATTTCCTTGTTTTTGGCATTGATCAGGTACGGTTCACCCTGGCGATGCTGTTTTACCCGCTTCACGGCCAGGTGAATGAGATTGAATCGATTTCCGTCACCCACTTCCTTCAAACAGTCTTCAACAGTAATACGTGCCATTGTTTCCTCGTGGTATTTTATTTCCGGGGAGCATTTTATAGATGGCTCTTCTGGTTCGTTATGGATTTTTCCCGGTATGTTTTATGAATTAACAGCGCCGCTGCAACCTCTTTATTCCTGATTATCTGGACTGACTCTGTTCAAAAGGATTTTTCAGCAGCAGGGTTTCCTCCCGGTCCGGTCCGACCGAAACGATGACGGCCTCAGTCCCGGTAAAATCTTCTATTCTTTTTATATAGTCACGCGCCTCGACAGGCAGATCGGAAAAGATGCGGATTTCGTTAATCTCCGACTGCCAGCCAGCCATCTCCTGGTACACCGGTTTTACCGTACCGGCCTGCATGATGTTAGACGGCATGGTATGCAGTCTTTTCCCGTCCAGATCGTATGCTTCAGCCATCCTGATGCGTGACTGACCGCTGAGAACATCAAGTTTGGTGATGGCCAGCCCTGTCAAGCCGTTAAGCCGCACGGCGTCGTTGGCAACAACGCCGTCGAGCCAGCCACAGCGTCTCTTACGACCGGTTGTTGCACCGAATTCACCACCTTTTTTCTGCAGTTCATCTCCGGTGGCGTCAAAAAGTTCTGTTGGAAAGGGTCCCTCACCGACGCGTGTGGTGTAGGCCTTCAGTATGCCGACAACGGCGTCTATATGCGTCGGTCCGAAGCCTGAACCGTTACAGGCGTTTCCTGCCACGGTGTTGGATGAGGTAACGAAGGGATAGGTGCCGTGATCTATATCGAGCTGGCTTCCCTGGGCACCCTCAAAAAGGATATTCTCCCCCTTTCTTCGCGAAGTATCGAGTTCTTGTGAAACATTGCCGATAAAGGGGATTAACTGCTCGCCATGCCTGAGCAGATCTGCCAGCACGGAATCGTAAGAAAGCGGCTCAGCACCATATTTCCGGGTAAGCAGAAAGTTCTTCTCTTCAAGCTCTGCCTTCAGTTTTTCGCGCAACAGCGTTTCGTCAAGCAGATCCCCGAGCCTGATACCGACTCTTCCTGCCTTGTCTACATAACAGGGTCCGATACCTCGGCCTGTTGTTCCCAGCCTTTTACCAGCAGAGCGTGATGCTTCCTGGGCAAGATCCAGGGATTTGTGATACTCGAGTATCAGGTGAGCCTTCTCGCTGATTATCAGCCGTTGGGGCGTAACCGGCAGACCTTTCTCCTCCAGGCTCTTAATCTCAGCGAGGAGAACTGAAGGATCGATGATAACCCCGTTTCCTATCATGCATCTCTTATCTTCATAGAGGATGCCTGACGGAATGATATGAAAGATGAACTTTTCGCCATCTACCACCAAGGTATGACCAGCATTATTCCCCCCCTGGAACCTGACGATACAATCAGCATATCGCGTGAGTAAATCCACGATCTTGCCCTTTCCCTCATCTCCCCATTGGGTGCCAACGACGACTACACTGGACATCTATTTCTCCTGGTAAAAACTCGTAAACAGCGGTTACATCCGGACAGGGCAACGCTCATTAATTTTCCTAAGGTCAAACTCTAGTATTATAGTCAAGACATCGCAGAATGTCAATCGGGCAAAATTTATCATTTTCCCTTAGCATACCAACTGGTTAGCCCCTTGAGCTTTGCCTGATTTCCTACAGGAGCACGACAGGAAGGGGCAGATGGACGAGAAATAGATATCGATTTCTCCCTTCTCTTCTGTTAAATTCTGAGTCCGCGATGAAACTGGCAGGCTCCGCTGATGTCTTCTGCAGCTGATACAGCCCCCGTCATTTGTCAGAAATTATATGACAACCGCGGTTATTAATCCATCTTACGGCACGCAGTGCTGATCACAGGTTCAGGGAAACAATATGTTTGGCATCGGTCTGCCGGAAATGATTCTGATATTGGCGCTGGCACTTATTGTTGTCGGTCCGGATAAACTTCCGGAACTGGCACGCTCGATCGCCAAGGGTGTGCTTGAACTGAAAAAGACCGTATCCACCCTGAAAGAGGAATTTGCCAACGAAAACCCGCTGGATACCGTCAAGCCGGAGCTTGAGGAAATGGCCGGCTCCATCAAAAAGCAACTCGGCGATACTGGCTCTGACGGCTGGGACACCATCATCGACGACAAACAACCATCTGCCGCAGCAGATGGTCAACAAGGGTTATCCGCAGCCCAAGCCGATCAGACCAGCGGAACCTTGATCGATGTGGACACAGCTGATAATGGCGTCAGTAACGGAGCTGATTCCGGCGAATCAGAGCAACCGGAAGCCAGGGACGCGGGGGGCAGTGCGACTTCCGGTGAGCAGGCAGAAGAGCAATCACGTCCCGAAAAACCGGCTGAATAAGGATCCTGATCAACCGTCATGTCAACACTCGAGCGCAGCATCGCCTTTTTCCGCCCCCACCATCAGGAACTTCGCCAAAGGCTGGTCAGGAGCTTTATTGCCATCGCGCTCTGTTCGGCCGTCGCCTACTACTTTTCCGAGCAGATCGCACTTTTTTTCATTCACCCGCTCTTCAAGGCAAGTCCGCTGGTGTACCGGATGGTCTACACCAATCTTCCGGAAGCCTTTCTCGCCTATCTGAAACTCGCGTTGCTGGTCGGCATCATCGCCAGCTTTCCCTATCTTCTTTATCAGGCCTGGCGCTTCATTTCCCCCGGCCTGCATGATCATGAAAAAAGGATTGCCGTCACGGTCGTCTTCTGGTCGAGTGTTCTTTTTCTCAGCGGCGCGGCCTTTGCCCTGTTCAGCGTGCTCCCGAGAATGCTCGTTTATTTTATGAGTTATGCTCATTCAGGCCTGGAACCACTACCAAAGCTTGGTCAATATCTCACCTTTGTGGGCAGGACCATCATCGCCTTTGGTCTGTCGTTCCAGATTCCCTTCCTGATGGTGATGGCGGGAAAAGCCGGCCTGGTCGCCGCATCATATTTCAGGGCCAAGAGATTCTATTTCTACGGCGCAATTGTGGTCTTGGCCTTTTTACTCAGTGCCGGGGATTTCATGGCAACACTTCTGCTCTGCTTCCCTCTTTTCGGGCTTTACGAGGCAGGGGTTTTTCTGACAGCCCTTCTCGGTAAAAAGAAAAAAGAAAAAGCTGATCAGCAAGCGGGCTGAGACCGCCAAAGCCTGCGGCATCACCACCTGCACTAAAGCGGATCGACCCGCTGTTTCAAAAGGCAGCACGATATCCGGTGAACCGGCTTGCCGTCAGGATGATAGCTGATCGTTTGCGGCTGCAGGAGCTTATTCATGACACACCCTTCAGGGATCTGCAGAGAGAAGAATCGTTCCTCGGTCAAACCGGCCAGACGGATGAGCTGATTATCCTTGATCTCGAAGGAGTGCACGCCATAATCTTCACACAGCGGACACTGATAAACCCGGCCGTTTGGAAAGATAAAAAAGTTTTCGGCGACCTGACCGGCACACTCAAAAGGTTCGATATCTGACAGATAGACCTTCGGATAAATCACCGTAATTCCTGCCTCGCCACCCTGCCTGGCAACCTCCGGAACCACGTCAAGCCAGAGACGTGGATCTACCTGGAGTTGCCGGGACCTCTCGTCGCTGTTGTGCCGCTCTGCAGAGGCCCCTCTCAGGCCGATCACCTGGATAAAGAAGCGTTTGACGCCAAGATCGCGCAGGAGCGGTATCATCCGCGGCAGCTCAAAGATATTCCTGCTGCTGACCG
>JAHEMX010000281.1 GCA_024643445.1 Desulfobulbaceae bacterium
CTCAGGTTCGGGCAGACCGGTCAAGGATGGCGTTGCAGCCCTTACCAGGGTTGCCGGGAACAGCCGCTTCTCTTTGTACCTGGGCTCAGGGACCCTACTAATTATAGACCGTAATGGCTCGTATTGTCATGAGAAAAGGCATTTCCATCAGGGTCTGGCCGATCACCCGCGCGCTTGACAGTGCGTTTTCGATGGTTACCATGTTTGCCGACTTTAATGGAAACAACAGCGTAACGGGCGATGCGCATACTTTCCTGCATCGCCTCATCAGAAACAGAGGACTGAACGATGGCCAAAAAACAGACACAAAGTACAACCCATGAATTTCAGGCGGAAACAAAAAAGCTGCTTGATATTGTCATTAACTCTCTTTACACGGAGCGCGACGTTTTTGTCAGGGAACTCATTTCCAATGCGGCTGATGCCCTGGAGAAATTCCGGCACCAGAGTTTGACCCATGATCAGGACAAGCTCTTTGATGCCCATGTACCGCTCGAAATAACCATTGAACTGGATGAAAAAAAGAATCTGCTGACGATCACCGATACCGGCATCGGCATGAGCCGGGAGGAACTGGTGGCAGATCTTGGTACCATTGCTCACTCAGGATCGGGCGCCTTTCTGGCTGAACTTGCCGAGGCGGCGCGAAACGATGTCAGTTTGATCGGGCAGTTCGGGGTTGGCTTCTATTCCGCCTTCATGGCCGGTTCAACGGTGCGGGTGCAGAGCCGCTCCTGGGACGGTGGTGAGGGCTCTGAATGGGTTTCCGACGGAACCGGCTCTTTCAGCATCAGCGAAAGTCCCGGTCTGCATCGGGGGACAAAAATCATCATTGAGTTGAAAAAGGAGTGTGAAGAGTATGCCAAGAAGTGGAAGATCGAGTCCATTATCAAGCAATACTCTTCCTTTGTGCCATTTCCGATCAAGCTTGATGGCGAGACGATTAATACCGTGCAGGCTCTCTGGGCCAGAAACAAAGCGGAAATTGATGAGAAGGAGTACAGCGAGTTTTATAAGTTTATCGCCAATAGTGTTGATGAGCCGCTGTTCCGCCTGCATTTTTCAACCGATGCCCCTCTGGCGATCAACGCACTTCTCTTCATCCCCACGGAAAATTTTGAGATTATGGGATTTGGGCGTGTCCCTCCCGGGGTCAATCTCTATTGTCAGCGTATCCTGATTGACCAGCACTCGGAGACAATTCTTCCCGAGTGGCTGCGTTTTCTCAAGGGCGTCGTTGATAGTGAGGATCTACCGCTCAACATTTCACGACAGGCACTGCAGGACAATGCCCTGGTTGCAAAAATCCGCCGGGTGCTGACCAAGCGCTTCCTGAAATTTCTGGCAGAAGAGGCCAAGGCAGACGAAGAGAACTATCTCCGTTTCTGGAAAACATTCGGCATCTTCCTGAAAGAGGGGGTCACGAGCGACTTTTCTTATCGAAAAGAGCTCGGTGAGCTTCTTCGTTTTGAATCTTCAAAGTCAAAAGAGCAGACCCCCATCGGCCTGGCAGAATACGTGCTGCGCATGAGCCCCGGTCAGAAGGAAATCTATTATATCAATGGTCCCAGCCGTAAGGCCATCGAGGCAGGACCATATACCGAGATGTTCAGGAAGAAGGATATAGAAATCATCTATACCATGGAACCTATTGATGATTTTGTTCTCAGCCATCTGGCGGAGTTTGACGGCAAGAAGCTTGTCTCCGCCGACCGGGCGGACCTGTCCCTAGATGAGCAGGGGAATACCACTGAGGCGGCAGCAGATGAAAAATCCACAGCTCTGGCTGCACAAGAGGCGGAGGAATTGATCAACTGGCTGAAAGAAGCCCTGAAAGAGAAGGTGAGCGATGTCAGTCAGTCCAGGCGGCTTGTCGATGCCCCGGCGATGATTGTCAATCCCGATGGCTATATGACCTCATCAATGGAGCGGATCATGGCTGCCGGCAGGATGGAGAAGGGAACGATGCCGGAGATGGGCAAAAAGAATCTTGAAATCAATGTCTCCAACAAATTGATTTGCCGACTCGCTGATCTGGCCAAGTCCGACCGGGAATTTGCGCTTGAGGTGGCCATGCAGATATACGACAACGCCATGATACAGGCGGGCCTGGTGGTTGATCCGCTGGAAATGGTTGAACGCAACTACCGGATATTGAACAAGGCCGTCAGCTGACGGGAGCGCCGCACCGCGCGGTTTTAAGAGAAGGCCGGGAAAAACCTGCTGCAAGGGGAATATCCTGGCCTTTTCATTTCAACCGCAGCAGATGACATAAGAGTTGAAAAATCGAGTACTACAGGCTATAGAGCGTGTGTGCTTCCCAAAAGAAGGTAATGCCGTCTGTCTTTCCTGCAGGAACGAAAAACGCGGACCAGCTCGTCTCTATTTTGTGTGCTATGGTGTGCTGGATGCCTTCAGCTGATTCTGGAAAGCAGGAATCACTTACTCCGGAGATGACGATGACACCCTTTGCAAGACTATGTACCTTTTCTCTCATCATGCTCATTTTGCTCGGCGGCTGTACCAGCCACCCTGTCAGGCATCTTGCCTCTGATGCCAGTTTGATCAAGTCCGGTGTTACCAAAAAGGATGATGTCCTGACCTATCTTGGCGATCCCGATGCCCAGCAGACGATTTCCGCGGGGGTCGAACGGTGGATTTATTATGAGGAAACCGAGAGCACTTCCCAGAAAATCCCTTACCTTGGCAAACTCTTCAGTTCAAAGGGCTACAGCAAAATCATTGTCACGTTTGACGGAGATACCGTGAGCGATTGCACGTATAATTCGTTTGAGGCAGACGAGTTTGATTGGACGCACGATTTTTCCTGGCAAGAGCCACGGCAGTGAACGGAAAATTTGGCACTATCCGTGAACGGATGGTGCAGGAACAACTCATACCGCGCGGTATTTCCGACGAGCGCGTCCTGGAAGCCATGCGAACGGTCCCGAGGCATTGCTTTGTTGATGGAGCACTGCAATCGCGCGCCTACGGAGATTTCCCCCTGCCCATTGCTTCAGGCCAGACTATCAGCCAGCCATACATCGTTGCCAGCATGACCCAGGCCCTTGCCCTCTCAGGCGCGGAGCGTGTACTTGAAATCGGTACCGGCTCAGGCTATCAGGCCGCGGTGCTGTCACGCCTGTGCAAACAGGTCTATACTATTGAGCGTATCAATGTCCTGCTCGCCGGTGCCCGCAGGATTTTCGATGAACTGACCTATTTCAATATCGTGGCCAAACTGGATGACGGAACGCTGGGGTGGCCGGAAAACAGTCCCTATGATGCAATCATGGTGACCGCCGGCGGACCGGTAATCCCGGAACCCCTGCTTGATCAGCTGGCTGACCCGGGAAGGCTGGTGATTCCGGTCGGTGACCAGCGACTCCAGAAACTGCAGCTTGTTGAGAAGCTCGAAGGTGAAATCATGATTCGTGATCTTGAAGATGTCCGATTTGTTGACCTGGTGGGAAAGCATGGCTGGAAATAAGCAGGCAGGAGCGTCTGGCGGGCCTTTAAAGAAACTATACGATTATTGCATGGACTGGATTGCCGGGCCTTACGGTATCTGGGTCCTCTTTGTCATAGCCTTTGTCGAGTCATCCTTTTTCCCGATACCCCCGGATGTCTTTCTGATCGCCATGTGCATCTCAGCACCGACGAGGGCGTTTAAGTACGCCGCCGTCTGTTCCTGCGGTTCCGTGCTTGGCGGGGCATTCGGGTACGGCCTGGGGTTCTGGTTCATGGATTCTCTGGGACATCAGATTATCGGCTGGTACGGACTTGAAGACAAATTTGCTACCGTGCAGCAGCTCTATCAGCGCTATGATATCTGGGCTGTCGGGGCAGCCGGCTTCACCCCGCTGCCGTATAAACTTTTCACCATTACGGCGGGAGCCTTTCACCTCAATTTCCCGACCTTTGTCCTGGTCTCGCTGCTTTCCCGATCGGCCCGGTTTTTCCTTGTTGCCGCATTTATCTGGAAATTCGGGGAACCGGTTAAACGATACATCGATAAATACTTCAATATACTCTCTATTGTCTTTATCGTTCTTCTCATTGGTGGTTTTCTCCTGATTAAGCTATTATTGTAGTACGAACACGCCACAGGAGGGTGGCTGGTGGCCGGCTTGTGTTCAACATCCCTTTGTCCGTTCAACCCAGATGAGCCTTATCAGACTGTGCATACTGGTATTCGGGTTATTGCTTCTGTCGCCAGGCGTTACTGTTTTCGCTCATGAAATCGAGCTGAAATCGGGTTCAATCATAAAAACGAATTATATCAGCCGTTCCGGCTCCCAGCTCACCTACCAGCAATTCGGCGGGATGATTACTATTTCGCTCTCTGAAGTGGAGCGGATCACCTATAACGGTGCCACGGACGGCAACGGCAGCCGCAGTGCGCGGACCTCCGTCGATTCGGCCGGCGCTGCCGGGGTGGTTGCCGATCTTGCGGCGCTTCTTCAAGAAAAACTCGCCCCCCGGACACCCGTAGAAACGGCAAACATTTCGGTCGTCTCGATCACCACGGCAGCCGGATCGGGGTCCGGTTTTTTTATCAGTGAGGATGGACTGATCGTGACTAATCGTCATGTTGTCAGGGGGAGCAGAGAGGATGACCGGCAGAGTGCGAAAAAGATAGAGGAGGCAGATGAGAGTTTTGCCTCGGTAAAAAAGGCGCTTGAAAGGGAGAAAGAGCGGTTGGACCAATATGAGCGCTCGCAGAAACGCAACAGGATTACCCTGGAAAAGGCGGTCAATGAAAAGAAAAACGGACTTGATGCCGAGTGGCTGCAGGATACCCGGACAAGTCTTGAGGAGAAGGACAGGTATCTGCAAAACTGGCGCGCCGACTACCAGGCAAGACAGGACCGTTATCTCAAACAGGCACGGGAGTACGAACAGCAGAAACAGGATTTCCGTCAACGCACAACCGCGCTTGCTAGGCAGTCACGCTTCACCATTACCCTGGCGGATGGCAGCGAGACATCCGCCGTCATCTATCGGATCAGCGATCAATACGATCTCGCCTTGTTGAAAATAAGCGGTTATAAAACCCCGTTTATCCCGCCGGTGACAGCGGGCAAGCCGGCTCTCGGCCAGCGCGTCTTTGCCATCGGCTCACCCCTGCAGATGAATAACTCGGTGACCTCCGGCGTTATCTCCCATTACCGGGGCGACTATGTGCAGACGAATGCCGCCATCTATCCCGGCAATTCCGGCGGCCCCCTGGTGACGGAAGACGGGCAGGTGATCGGCGTCAATACCATGAAAATGATCACCGAGAAATTCGAGGGGCTCGGTTTTGCGATAAACTTCTCGATCGTGCGTTCTGAATTCGATGATTTTCTGCAGAAATAAGCTCTTATCACTTTTCAGCAAGCCCAGCTGGGCACATCGATCTCATAGTAAAGGATGATGTATTCGTAAAAAGTCAAATAGACGATGGCTAAGTAAAAAAACTTCATATGCGAGGCGCATAAAAATTTCTATTATGTCGGCGTA
>JAHEMX010000282.1 GCA_024643445.1 Desulfobulbaceae bacterium
CAGCATAAACAGCACTGGCATCCTGTTGCCTATCGCGGGCTTGCCGGTTTGACTATCGGCATTATCGGCCTCGGCTCGATCGGCTGCCATGTCGCCGGGACCGCCTCGCACTTCAATATGCGCGTCCTCGGCATGAAGCGCACCACGGGAACGATGGACCATATCGAACGAATTTATCTCCCCGACGAGCGATCGGAATTCCTGCCGCAGCTTGATTACCTGGTAATCACACTGCCGGACACGCCGGAAACGAGGGGGTTCATCACTCTTTCCGACCTGGAAATGATGAAGGAGACGGCCGTGCTGATCAATGTCGGCCGCGGCGTCACGGTCTGTCAGGACGATCTCATCACCGCACTTTCCTCGGGGTATATCGGCGGCGCCATCCTCGATGTCTTCGAGGAGGAACCGCTGCCGGCCAGCAGCCCGCTCTGGAAGATGCCCAACGTAACCGTCACACCACATAATTCCGCGTTTTCCTTCCCGGAACAGATTGCGGCCATCTTCTGCAGCAACTACCGGAAATTCCGTGCCGGCCAGCCTCTGGATTATGCCATCGATCTTAATCGCAGCTACTGAAGGAGGCCGCACCGCCTCGCCCTTTTCCCCGACCCCGGCGACAGATGCTGCTGGGACCATCTCGCCGCCGCCTATTCTGTTCTTGCAAAAAACAGGACAATCTGGCCAAATGGCTTGCCAACGGTGCACCAATCATACGCGTTAACCGCCGGTCACTTTCCCGGGAAATGGCATGGATGCTTTTGATTTCAAGAAATACCTGTTCTACGCCCTGAAGATCATCAGGGCCAACACCATTGTCCTCTGGTGTCTCGGGTTTATCGGGCTGTGCAGTGCGGCAGCGCTGCTGCTCAGAGATACCGGCCTGTACGGGCCCCTCAATGCCCTGACCATGGCTCTGTCCATCACGGCCACACCTGTTTTCTACGGCATTTATCTGGAACTGATCGAAGACACCTATTCGTCTATCCCCCAGATTGCCAGAACCTACATTCTCAATTACATCTGGCTGCTTGTCCGCATGTATCTGCCGGTTATCATTGTGGCGACCATCCCCCTTCTTATGGCACCCGGCGTCTTAGGCAGCGGCTTTTTTGAAATAACACTCATCTGCTCCAGTCTCGTCTATATCTATGTGATCCCCACCTACTACCTCTTTGGTCAACAGCGCGGTGCTATCGCAAGCGGAGTGAGCTTCCTCTTCAGGAATCTCTTCAAATCCACCCCGGTAATCTTCACGGTACTCATTCTGGAAACGACCATGCTCCTGATGCAGCTCGGTAAAAACAGTTATTCCGGTCAGGGTACGATCTACTTTGCAATTCTCGATCTCTTTATTTACCTGATCGCATCAGTCATTGATCTTGCGGTCTTCATCATTCTGATCTATGTGTTGAAAAACAGCCGGGAAGAGGGTGATAAGAAAGGGATCGACTGAGCAATCGGACAGATTCCCGGTTTCTTCAACGATGGCAATTTTTGCCCGTACCATCGTTTTCCATGCTCATTTGCTCCCCGTACGTCACAGCAACTCACTCTTTTTTAATCGAAATGCCCATTAATGTTGCTCCTAGTACCAGGATATTGCAGGAGAATGAGAATTTATTTTTTCCCTGCAAACAGGCTTCTTCTATCCACGACAAAAAACGTAACAGCCTGATATTACATTCGTTTTGTCGCCTTAACGAATTTGTCTCCCCGGGCTGTTTGACAACAAAGGGGTACCGTTGCCTTGTGTCGGTACGCTGAGTATTGGATTTTACTTGATTTCTGCTTTATTAACATGCTAGTCTTTTAACAGTGCGGGAATAAAGACAATCTTCTACCCCGTCCCCGGTTGCTCCCGAGAGGGTAGCTGATTTCAGGTAAAGAATCTTAAAGAAGAGGCATTGTATGAAATCGATTCTTTCTGTGTTGTGCTTGATCACCATCGCAGCTTTCATCACCTCCTGCGATAACGGCAGTAGTGGCGGTACATCGGGCGGACGCGGTGACTATCCGGAGGTAAGTTTTGTAAAGGAAGGTTCGGGCGACAATGCACACGCCATTTGCTACAACGCTGATAACAGTGTCATTACGACTCATCAGACCTGTACCTGGAATTGTGCCACCTATCACTCAACGACCCCCCGCTTTGTCCAGCTGACATTTGATCAGGCACTTGTCTGTGTACCGACTGGCGCAACAGATCCGGATACAGGCCTGCCGACAGAAACGTGTTCAATTGAATTTTCTCTGACCAATGAACAGTTTGGAGCCTGTGTTCTCTAATATTCTGCGTACCTGAGTATTCGGCGATTAGCGCTGCTCAAGGTAGCGTAAAAGAAAGCGGTTGCTGCTCCATGCTGAACGGTGCAGCAACCACTTTTTGTCAGAATCGTCGTTCAACCGTCACGGAAACCGGTCACCGCCCTTCCGGCAGAATCTGAAAATCGCTTGAACCAACGAGTGTATCATTCAGATAGATCTCAACAAGCCACGCTCCAAAATTATCTTCATGAAAATCCTTATTCGTCAGTACACTTGACAACGGACCTTTTCTTGTCAGCTTGAACCAGAAAAAGACTAAGCGTTCTCCGCTGACATCCATCCGGAAACGGTGTTTGTCGGAACGAATCAATCCACGATCCTTGTGTATCCAGTTGGCATGCATGCTTTGCTCGCCGACCTCAAGTCCGGTGCAGAGTATCCTCGCAAAAATCTTCTCATAGGGAGAAAACTCGATCCGGGGCTCTTTGAACTCGACGCTGTTGTAGGTACTGACGGTGCATTCGACTCCTGGGGCGGAGGAGGCTCCGGTGAGAGTGAGACAGAGAGCAAAAAGGCCCGGCAAAATCACCTTGAAATGCGACATGGTTCTCCTTTCATCGCTCCTTCCAGACCGGTTTGCGTTTTTCAAAAAAAGCCTGAACGCCTTCCTTTGCATCATCAGAGCTGCATAATCGGGCAAAGGCCTCGTTCATCAGGTCAAACTGCCTGAAGTAATCCATATCCTCGGAGGAATAAAAGGCGGTCTTGGCTATCTGCACGGCGACAGGACTTCGCCTGGCCAAATCTTCCGCCCAGGCCAGGGCTTCGGCGTCGAGATCATCCTTCGGCACAATCCGGTTAATCAGACCCAGATCCTTCGCCTCCGGCGCCTTGATCAACTCTCCGTAGAGAAGTAGTTCGAGCGCTTTCTTGCGGCCAACGCAGCGGGCCACCGGAATGATTGGTCCCACGCAATTGAGTCCGACATTGATCGCCGTCAGTCCCATCTTGGTGTTTTCGGCCGCGATGGCCAGATCGGCTGCGGCCACAAGCCCCATGCCATTTGCCGCGGCAACCCCGTGGACCTGGGCTATCACCGGTTTCTTCATCCTGGCTATGGTAATCAGGGGCTGCTCCATGTGTTCGATCCAGGCGCGATACTCAAGGGTGGTTTTACCGGCGAGTTCATTGACATCGATCCCTGCGCAGAAGGCCTTGCCCGAACCTCTGAGCAGGATCACACGCACCCTGGCATCTGCGTCCATGCTACCAAGTGCTGCGGCCAGTTCCTCGGCAAGCAGGCTGTTGAAGGTGTTGAGATGATCCGGACGATTCAGGGTGATGATTCCGACAAAACGCTCATTTACCGCTGTTTCAAGATGGGTATAAGACATGAATTTCTCCTGTTCTTTCAACATCTGCTGGTTATAATTGATCGTTGACCGCCATGATCCACCCCTCTGTTGTAAGCCAAATAGAAGACTTCATGCAAGTAATTTTCTTCTCAAAGAAATGTGAAATTTTGACAGGTTAATAAAACCTTGACGGTTCTGAGGGGGTGACGCCCGGAACAACGGATTGGCCATGGAACGATTGTGCAACAGCGGGGGGTGGCGGCCGGTTATGCCGAGCCGTTTCCGGGGGGATGGCAACGGAGAAAACCTGACTCACCTCAAGAACAGCCCCCGTGAGTCAGGTTTTCTCAAGCAAGACGTCGTAACGCGTGGGCACAAACGGGTCTGCAGATGCATTGATGTCCGCCGCTGCATCCTGATTTTTTCCTGAAAGCGGGATCACGGAAAACGGCAGAACACGCGGGCAGGTGAGCAAAAACGGTCGTACTCACCATTTCTTCAAAATCGACATAACGTTCAGGCACCAGCGGCCACTCACGCTGTCATTAGGGATATCATCCAGCCATCTTCAGACCGCTGACACCATCACGCGCTACTATTTCAGGTCCCTGGTAATGCCGGAAGATATCGCGCGGGCATTTGCTCACACAAATTTCCTCACAACTGCTTCCATAGGCAAGGCAGGCCTTGTGATCAACCTTGACCAGATCTTTCTCGTAGGTCACCGCATCGGCCGGACAGACCTTGACGCACATCTTGCAGCCGATACAGCCGACCGTGCAGACACCCGTGACCGTCTTGCCAAGATCCCTGGTCGAACACGGCACCCAGACCCGGGCCTTCATAGTCTGAATCTCCATGACCTGCTTCGGACAGGTCTTCACACAAACACCGCAGCTCACACATTTATCGGCGTTGACGACCGGAAAATTTTCTTCCATCCGGATGGCGTCAAACGGACAGGCCTCGGCACATTCACCAAGACCGATGCAGGCATACTGACAGGAAGAGGGGCCCCCATAGCCAAGATTTGCCGCGGTACAGGAAGAAAAACCTATATAGCGGTGTTTGTGGCTGACCCTTCCCTCAATCCGGGAACAACGTACCACGGCGATGGTATCTTCAACTGCCGTCATCTTCTTGCCGGTCAATAAGGCCACGCGCTCGGCCACTGCCTCCTTGCCGGGAAAACAGAGATTGGGCGGGACATTCGGGTCAGTCACAACCTCGATTGCATAGCCCTCGCAGCCGGGATATCCGCATCCGCCGCAATTGGCGAGCGGCAGGGACTCGAGCACTTCCTCAATCAAAGGATTGGTCTCCACGGCAAATTTCTGGGCGGCTATAGCCAGACCAATGCCGAAAAAAAGCCCGATACAGCCAAGCAGGACGAGGCCGCCGATGGCCAGTTTTACTAATTCAGGATCCATAATGGTTTCACTTCTCCTGTTACAGACAAATAGTTATTTGAACCGATCAGAACAGCTTCAGACCGGAAAAACCCAAAAATGCCATGGCAAACTGTCCGGCAACGATAAAGGCAATGGGAAGCCCTTTGAACGAAGGTGGAACCCGGGCCAGTTCAACCCGTTCACTGACCGAACTCATCAGGTAGAGAGCCAGCAGAAACCCGCCGCCGGCACCGAGGCTGAGCATGAAGGTCTCAAAATAGTTGTACTCGTTGCTGGCCATCAGCAGGGGAACGGCAATGATCACGCAGTTGGCGATAACCAGAACCAGGTAAACGCCGAACGATTTGAAGAGAATCGGGTTGACCTTGCGAAGTACCGTATCAACCGCCTGGACCGTCAGCGAGGTAAGGCCGATGAAAACCACGATCTGCAGATAATCGAGGTGAAACGGTTTCAGCACATACTGG
>JAHEMX010000283.1 GCA_024643445.1 Desulfobulbaceae bacterium
GCCAAAACGGCTATGGCTGTCGATCCTTCAGGATCCATTTCCTTTTTCACCTTTTCAATCAATCCTTCAATCATTGCGCCATAACCGTTCAGTACGCCGCTTTTCATGGCGCTGACCGTATTGGTACCGATAACCTTTTTCGGCGGAATTGAGATGTCGATCGATGGAAGTTTGGCCGTTTGCTGGGTGAGGGCCCGCAATGATATGCTCAAGCCGGGCAGGATGAGACCTCCGAGGTAATCTCCGTCCTGCGAGATGCAGTCAAAGGTGATCGCCGTACCGAAATCGATGACGATGACGCTGCCGCGGCAGCGATTGTAAGCGGCAATGCCGTTAACCAAACGGTCGGCTCCTACCTCGGAGGGATTATCAAGCTTGACCGTTATTAGATTAGAAACATTTTCGCTGGAAACGGAGAATATCTCAGGTTGCTTTGTCGAGTTAAAAAGCGTCTTGCAACAGGAGAAGTAAGCTGCTTCAAGGGGAGGCACGACATTGGAAATGATGACTCCGTCAATGCTTTCCAAGGCGATGCCGCCGATCGTGAAAAGATTATGATAATAGATCCCGAGTTCGTCCGGGGTCATCAGGGGATCGGTCTTGATCCGCCACTGTTTAAGAAGCTTATGTTCCTGGAAAATACCCGCTACCGTGTGGGTATTGCCGATGTCGATAACAAACAGCATGGTGGCTCCTGATGCTGAAGAGTAGTAGTATTTTACTGCCGTTCTGTTCTATGAGCTGAGATTGTAACATAAACCGTAACGTCGTACTTGTGGAAAAAGTCAACATCAGGGTAAAATCAGATGCGAAGTTGCCTGGGTGCGGAAAGATTTGAAAACGTAAAGGGAGAAGCAGCAGATGCAAGCGATCCTCGTTACTACGACCTGTGACACAAAAGAAATTGCCGCAGCCATCGCCAAAGGGGTTCTCGAAAACCGGCTCGCCGCCTGTGTCCAGATCCTGGGACCCGTGGAAAGTTCCTACTGGTGGAAACAGTCCATTGCTGTAGACAAGGAATACCTGATCCAGATCAAAAGTGAGAGAACGCTTTTTTCACCGCTTGTCCAGCTGATAAAATCACTCCACACCTACGAGGTTCCGGAAATCATTGCGATCGAAATCTGTGCTGTAGATGATGATTATCTGGACTGGATGAAGCGGGAACTGTCTTTTGCGACGAGATGAAGAAAAAGGGTTACAGGCGCAGGAAAATAGGTGAATACTGCTGCAGCTGCTGTAAGAAACAAGCGCCATTCTGCTGGAATTGCCCCTGTGGTTTTCAGATCTGTCCGGAATGTTTTGAGGAGAACAAGTGGGGCATGAGCAACGGTCCAACCTGGATATGCCCTGACTGTGAGAGAATCATGAGAATATGAAGTGAGGGGTATCAATTCCCGTTGAATCTACGCGGTTTCATTTTTTCAGAACATGGTTACCGCTGTTTTCGAACCGGTTGCGTATTGGCTGGAAATACAATATTATGCCGCCTATCGAGAACCGTGATAATCTCAACAATATACCTAAGGTTATGCTCACAACATCTCAAGTTTACGACGAAAGCAAGATAAAAACCCTGAGCTCGCTGGAACATATCAGGAAACGCCCAGGCATGTATATCGGCCGCCTTGGTGATGGTTCTCATCCCGATGACGGCGTCTATATCCTGCTCAAGGAAGTAATCGATAATGCGGTCGATGAATTTATCATGGGTGCCGGAAAACGCATCAACGTGCAGATCGATGAAAATAACATGGCCTCTGTTCGGGACTATGGCAGGGGCATTCCTCTCGGCAAGCTCGTCGAGTGCGTCTCGGTTATCAATACCGGGGCAAAATACAATACCGATGTGTTCCAGTTTTCTGTCGGACTCAATGGTGTCGGTACCAAAGCGGTAAATGCGTTGTCCGAGTATTTCAAGGTTACGGCCTTTCGGGACGGCAGCTACGCCTCGGCCTGTTTTAAACATGGTGAGCTGCAGAGCCAGGATAAAGGCGAGACAACGGAAAAGGACGGCACGCTGATCGAGTTCCTGCCCGATCACCAGATCTTTGAAGAGTACAGCTTTGACGAGACCTTTCTTGACAAGCGATTATGGCGTTATGTCTACCTGAACGCCGGCCTGAAGCTTTACTACAATAAAACGCTGTATCATTCGAAAAACGGACTGTTCGATCTTTTGAGCACTGAGCTCAATGGCAACAGCATTTACCAGCCTATTTACTACAAGGACCAGACCCTGGAATTTGCCTTCTCTCATATCGATTCCTATGGCGACTCCTATTATTCCTTCGTCAACGGCACCTATACCAGTGAAGGAGGAACGCATCTGTCCGCCTTCAGGGAAGGGATCCTCAAGGGTATTAACGAGTTTTCCAGCAAAAAATTCATCAACAAGGATGTCAGGGATGGCATCGTCGGTACCCTGTCGGTGAAGATCAAGGACCCGGTATTTGAATCCCAAACCAAAAACAAGCTGGGCAATACCGAGGTGCGCTCCTGGATAGTCAACACGGTAAAAGATGCGGTATCCAGTGAACTCTACAAAAACAGCGAAACGGCTGAAAGCCTGCTGGAAAAGGTGCTGAGAAACGAGAAAGTCCGCAAAGAATTGCAGACCGTGCGTAAAGAGGCGCGTGCCAAGGCAAAAAAGGTGGCGCTGAAAATTCCGCAATTAAAAGACTGCAAACATCATCCTTCCCGCGGAAATCCGTCCAAGCCCGGTCGTGAAAACATGATCTTTATCACGGAGGGTCAGTCTGCCGCAGGGTCTATCGTTTCATCACGTGACCCGATGACACAGGCGGTCTTCTCCCTGAAGGGAAAACCGATGAATGTTCTGGGCCAGAAGCTTAATCTGCTCTATAAGAATGAGGAAATGTACTCACTCATGTCGGCACTCAATATCGAGGAATCGATATCCGATCTTCGCTTCGATAAGGTTATCCTGGCAACCGATGCCGACGTTGACGGTCTGCATATCAGGAATCTCCTGCTGACCTTTTTTCTCCACTATTTTGAACCGCTCGTAAAGCTCGGCTATGTCTATATCCTTGAAACGCCGATTTTCCGTGTGCGAAACAGGGAAGAGACCATCTACTGTTATTCGGAAAAGCAGAAGATCGCCGGATTGAAAAGACTTGAAGGCAAGGCGGCAAAGAAAAAAAATGTGGAGACTACGAGATTCAAGGGGCTCGGGGAAATCAGTCCGAAAGAATTCAAGCAGTTTATAGGAGATAAGATCAAACTGAGAAACGTAACCATCGACAGCGTCAGTGAAGTCTCGAAAGTGCTGTCGTTTTATATGGGTAAGAATACGCCTGAGCGTAAAAATTATATCATGGAACATCTGATTTAGGCGTATCTTTCATAATCAAGAAAATCAAGAACAGCAATTCACGTTATCCACATGAGCATACAGATTGGCAAGCTACACCGGCTTTTTGATTCGAATTTTCTCGAGTATACCTCCTATGTTATTAAAGAGCGGGCTATTCCATCAATTGAAGACGGCCTGAAACCGGTGCAGAGGCGTATTCTTCAGACGCTTTTTAATATGGACGACGGCAGGTTTCACAAGGTTGCCAATGTGGTTGGCGAGACCATGAAACTTCATCCCCACGGGGACCAGTCCATCTTCGCCGCACTGGTGAATCTTGCCAATAAGGGCTACCTGATAGATCGACAGGGTAATTTCGGTAATATTTTTACCGGTGATCAGGCCTCTGCCGCGCGTTACATCGAGTGCCGGCTGACTCCGCTTGCCCGTGAAGTCATGTTCAATAAGGATCTGACCACCTTTACCGAATCCTACGACGGCAGGATGGTCGAGCCGGTTACCCTGCCCGCCAAGATTCCGATGCTGCTGCTCCAGGGTGCTGACGGTATCGCCGTCGGTATGGCGACAAGGATACTCCCGCATAACTTCTGTGAACTGCTTGAAGCCCAGATAGCCATTTTAAAGGGTGAGGAATTCAGGCTCTATCCTGATTTTCAGAAAAAAGGCCTCATTGACATTACGGATTATGATAATGGCAACGGCAAGGTTCGCTGTCGGGCCCGGATTGTCGAAACCAATGAAAAAACGATAACAATCACTGAAATACCATACGGAACAACCACCTCATCGCTGATTGAATCAATAGAAAAAGCGACAAAATCAGGCAAAATAAAAATTCTTTCCATCAATGATTACACCGCGGAGGATGTTGAAATAGAAATAAAGCTTCCGCGAAATATCTATGCCAATGAGACGATCAAGGCGCTCTATGCCTTCAGTGATTGTGAAGTGTCGCTCAACGCCAACCTGACGCTGATTCGCGGTGAATTGCCGGAGTCAACTACCGTCAGCGAGGTAATTCGCTTCAATACCGAGAAACTGGTCGCAGATCTTACCAAAGAGCTGGAAATCGCTCTTGAGAGGCAGAAAGAGAAATTGCACGCCAGGTTGCTTGAGCAGATTTTTATTGAAGAACGGCTTTACAAGGATATAGAGGAAAAAACAAGCTATGAGGATGTGGTCGCAACGGTCGGCACCTCGCTTGAACCTTTCACCCAAAAGCTGCTCCGGAGTGTAACCCCGGAAGATATCGAGCGGTTGCTTGAAATAAGAATAAAGCGAATTTCCCGATACGATATAGACCGCCAGGCCCGCGATATACTGGCCATCAGAAAAGAGATAGCCGCGATCGAGGAACACCTGAAAGATGTCGTCAGGTATTCGATAGACTATCTTCAGAAACTGCGGGAAAAATATGGCAGCGAGTACCCGCGGCAGAGTGAAATCACCACCTTCTCCGAGGTCGAGATACGGAAGGTGGCTTTTTCCAACCTGACGGTGGGATATCATCGGGAAAGCGGTTTTCTCGGACATACCATCAAGGCCAGCGCAGATAATAATGATCCGTCCATCACCTGTTCCGAGTACGATCGCTTGCTTCTTATCTTCTCAAACGGCATCTACAAGATTATTCCGGTCCCTGATAAGCTTTTTGTCGGAGAGGAACTGGAATATGTCGATATCCTCAAGGAAAACGTGATCTTCAACGTCGTCTACCGTGATGGGAAAGAGAATTTCGCTTATGTGAAACGGTTTTCGACCCCGAAATTTATTCTCGACAAAGAATATCGCCTTTTCCCCGATCATCCGCGTTCACGGATCCTGCTTCTGCTCTGCGGGGAAGACCAGCACGCTCGTGTCAGTCTGGTACCCTCGCGCCGGGCGAGAAGTAATGTGGTGGAAATAGATTTTGACAGTTATCTGCAGAAAGGCCCCTCCGCCATAGGCAAGCGGGTCGCTACCAGGGTCGTCCGCCGGGTAGTGGAGTCAACCGAACGGGTGGCAAAGGAACGGTCAAACCTCGCACTTCCCGGCATAGCCCCCCCTGATTCAGTAACGGCAGATGAAAGTGTCGCCAACCATGAAGCGCAGGTCAGTGATGACGGCGGGAACGGTGAGCAATGACGGAAACGTTCTTTT
>JAHEMX010000284.1 GCA_024643445.1 Desulfobulbaceae bacterium
TCAGCCCCTCCTATCCGGCGGCGGTCATTTCAGGAAACACTGAAGTCTCGCAGGGGATTACCGACACCCTGTTCGGCGCTCTGAAGGTGCTGGCCGCCTCGCAGGGAACGATGAATAATTTTGTCTATGGAAACGAGACCTATCAGAATTATGAAACCATTTGCGGCGGAACGGGTGCCGGACCGGATCATCATGGAACGAGCGGTGTGCACAGCCATATGACCAATACCCGGATGACCGATCCCGAAGTCGTTGAGTACCGTTTTCCCGTACGGCTGGAATCTTTCAGCATCAGGGAGAATTCCGGGGGGGGCGGGCGTTTCAGGGGAGGAAACGGGGTTACCCGGAAAATGACGTTCCTTGAGCCGATGACCGCCACCATTCTCTCGTCGCATCGTGAAACACCGCCCTACGGGCTTGAGGGTGGAGGCCCCGGCGAGTGCGGCAGAAATTATGTCATCAGGGCGGACGGAAGCACGGTTGTACTGAAGGGCAATGATGAAATCGAAATGGCTCCGGGCGACAGCTTCGTCATAAAGACACCGGGTGGCGGGGGCTACTGGAAACCCTGAAACAATGGTATTGCTCTCCCCGGGGAAATCTTTTCGCATCTAAAATATTGAGAATATACGTTATACTTCCCGGGAAAATTGACAGGGGAGATGTCCATTGACCTAAAAAATCGTGGTTTTTGTTGTTTATCTCGAATAGAGTAGTTCACCTTCATCGAAGACAGGTCCAAAGTCGATGCAGGATATCTGTCTGGCAGTTCGGCTGTTCCGTTCGTTCTTATCATTCCATAGCATAGATTTCTCGGAGGCTTGTATGACATTCCCTATAGATCTCAGTAAGTATAAACCGCTGCAGTTCAGCACATCACAGAGCGGCCTGAGTGCCGATCAGAAAAAGACCCTGCAGAACAATATTGGACTCGTCAGGGACAGCCTTGTTTTTTTTACCGCCCTGGCCAATGTCAAAGGACTTGGCGGTCATACCGGCGGGGCATATGATATCGTGCCTGAAGTGCTCATTCTCGATGGTTTTATGAAGGGTGATAAGCACATTGTTCCGGTCTTTTTTGATGAAGCGGGCCACCGTGTGGCAATACAGTACCTGATGGCGGCACTCAACGGCCAGAAAGGCGTCAATGAACTGCTGCATTACCGGGAGTATGGCAAAGGCCTCTATGGACACCCGGAACGGGACGAGGCGGCCGGCGTCTTTTTCAGTTCGGGCCGGCTCGGGCATCTCTGGAGCTATGTGAACGGAGTTGCCGAAGCGGACCGGGACAAAACGGTGGTCATGTTCGGCAGTGACGGGTCGCAGCAGGAAGGCGATGATGCGGAAGCCGCCCGTTATGCCGTTGCCCGTAACCTGAACGTCAAGCTCCTCATCGATGACAACGATGTAACCATTGCCGGGCATCCGAGCGACTACCTGAAGGGGTTTGATGTCGCCAAAACACTGGGCGGGCATGGCCTTGAAGTGCTCGTCGGCGACGGCGAGGAAATCGATGGTTTGTTTGACAGGATCCTCCAGGTTCTGCAGGTCCAGGGGCCGCGAGTCATTGTCAACAAGCGTAAAATGGCTCCCTCGGTACCCGGTATTGAAGGGTTGCCCAAGGGGCACGATGTTATCCCGGTCCCGCTGGCCATCGATTATCTCGAGGCAAAAGGTCACCAGGCTGCCGTCAGGCTGCTCCGGGAAACATCGGCAGAAAAGAGCACTACTTCCTATCTCGGCTCCACTCCAGAGAGCGGAAAATGCCGTGATGATTTCGGTAAAATTGTCTGTGATATCCTCGATGGTCTTGATGAACCTGCCGCCAGGGTTATCGTGGTTGACTCTGATCTCGAGGGCTCCTGCGGGCTGCACCACATCCGCAAGAATCATCCGGAACTCTACGTGCATGGCGGCATCATGGAACGCAACAACTATTCGGTCGCTGCCGGATTCGGTTCAGAACCGGGGCGCCAGGGGATATTCGGCACCTTTGCCGCCTTTCTCGAAATGGTTGTCTCGGAAATTACCATGGCCCGCCTCAACAAGGCCAACGTGCTGGCGCATTTCTCCCATTCCGGTGTCGATGACATGGCCGATAACACCTGTCATTTCGGCATAAACAACTTCTTTGCCGATAACGGCCTGGCCGAGGGCGATAACACCCGTCTCTACTTTCCGGCCGACACTTTGCAGCTCAAGGCGATGCTGCCCCGCATCTTCAATGACCCCGGTCTTCGCTTTGTTTTCTCAACCCGTTCCGCCACCCCGTTTATACTGACACCTTCCGGAGAGAAACACTACGGAGAGGGGTATTCGTTTGAACCCGGAAAAGATGAGATTGTGCGTGAAGGTGATGCCGGTTATATCGTCTCCTACGGGGAAATGCTTTACCGGTGTCTCGATGCGGTTGAGGCCTTCAGGAAAGAGGGGGTGGCTGTCGGTCTGATTAACAAGCCGACCCTGAACGTTATTGACCATGAAGTTCTCTCGGTGGCCGGAAAGAGCCCGTTCGTGCTGGTAGTGGAGAGCCAGAGCAGTAAGACCGGCCTTGGCAGCCGTTACGGTACCTGGCTGCTGGAGAACGGTTTTGCACCGAAATACGCTGCCTTGGGAACCACCAAGGAAGGTCGGGGCGGACTCGGGGAACAGGTCGTTTACCAGGGGTATGATCCAGCCGGAATCAGGAAGAAACTGGCAGAACTGCTGTAAGACCGGCAGCCGCGGCAGAGGCGAATGCCAAAGACGGCCGGGTCCTGAAACGGCCGTCTTCTTTTATTTACTTGTGGCGTTCAGTGTGCCGTTTTGTCAGCAGCGGGGCTTGTTCGGACAGTTCTTCCAGGGCACCGATCAGCTCTTCTGCGCGCAGGTCCTGCTGCAGCCGGACCTTGTATCGTCTCAGTACCGGTATCGTTTTCGCCGCAATCTTGGCAGCTCGATTTTTATAGCCGCATTCCAGGTTGATATAGACGCCGGCCGACCTGATGAGCGCCTGCAGGAGCAGCTTTGTGTCCCCTGACGCCTTTATCCATTCAGGTTCCAGTATTTCATGTACCTCAAAATAGAGTTCAAGATCCCAGAGCAGGCCGGCAAGTTTGAGTAGGTTATCATCTGCTGTTGAAAGTTTTGTCAGTGCCTCGCCGTATCGTTTGAGCCGGTTTTGAATATAATCCCGGTGAATTGGCGCAAGGTCTGTTGCCGTATATTTCGCGGCCGCACGTTCCGCCGGTAGCAGGGAGCGGCTGCTCAGCACTTCGATGAGCGATTCAGAAAGGTCATTGCGGATATCCCTGCTCAATCGGTCTTCAAATGGATTAAATGTTGATGGGGGTCTTCCGGGTTGAGACATTGTCATGGCCTGATCCTTGGAGTAAAGAGAGATCTGCCGGCAGGCATTTCTCATTTTCCGGTTATCTTACCATGGATATGCCAAATAATCAGACGTAACGAGTGCGCAAAGGATAATGAAATTATCTGAGAACAGGGGCAGCTCTTTCGGCAGGCCGGAGTCGTATCGCTGGGTGATTGTAATAGCGGGGATCCTTGGTCTATTCGCCTGCCTCGGGATTGGTCGTTTTGCTCTTGGCATGCTGCTGCCGGCCATGGGCGAGTCGCTGCAGCTCACCTATACCCAGATGGGTGTCATCGGAACCCTGAATTTCTGTGGCTATCTCGGAGCGGTCCTGCTCTGCGGCAGACTGACCAGATGTTTCGGGGCCCGGACGCTTATCTCTGCTGCTTTGCTGCTGGTCGGCGCGTCCATGATCCTGATCGGTTTGGCCGAGCATTTCTTCCTGATCACCATTCTCTATTTCTTTACCGGTGTCGGCAGCGCGCTGTCAAATGTGCCGATTATGGCCTTGATTGCTGCCTGGTTTGAACCGGCCGTCAGGGGCAGGGCATCCGGTATGGTGGTGATTGGCAACGGGCTCGGTATCATCATGGCAGGCTGGCTGGTGCCCATTTTCAATGCATCGGATCACGGCTGGCGACTGAGCTGGCTTTTCCTGGGTGGGACGGTGATCGGTGCGGCTGGAGTATGCTGGCTGCTGATAAGGAACAGACCGGCAGTGGACAGCTTGGGCAGGGTAGTGGCAAAAAAACAGCAGGCATGGCAGTTGAGCAGCAGCAATGCTTCCCAGCGTGTTTTTGCGCATTGCGCCCTGATCTATTTCCTGTTTGGCTTTACCTATGTGATTTATGTAACTTTTTTTGTCACTTCACTGGTCCAGGAGCGGTTCCTGTCGGAATCTGCTGCCGGCTATCTGTGGTCCTGGGTCGGCCTGTTGAGTCTTGGTTCGGGACCCATCTTCGGTTACCTCTCGGATAGGTTCAGCCGCAAGGGTGCCTTGACAGCGGTCTTCTGTATCCAGGCCGTCGCTTATGCCTCGGCCACGGCCTGGCTTCCCGAGATGTTTCTCTATTTGTCGATCTTCTGTTTCGGCATCGTCGCCTGGAGTATTCCGACGGTAATGGCGGCGCTTATCGGCGATCTTGCTGGTCCGGAACGGACCACGGCGATTTTTGGTTTTGTTACCTTTATCTTCGGCATCGGCCAGATCAGCGGGCCCTATGGGGCCGGGCTGCTGGCGGAACTATCGGGTGGCTTTTCGGCAAGCTTTCTGGGGGCGGCCGCACTGGCTCTGGCCGCGGCTGCGCTATCAGCCCGTCTCCCTGGATCCTTCCGCCGGTGAAAGAGGGGTAAATCCGGGGACAGTATACTTAATTCTGTTCAGAAGATTACCAACCAAGAACAGGGAATGAATTAAGTATACTGTCCCCGGATTTGCCGGCGCATGATTTTTGTGGTTCCATGGAAATTCCGATAGCTATTTCGCCGTTTAAATCTTATATACAGACGGTCTGTGTTCAACAGGCCGGTTCAGCCCATCCGGGATAACCGTACTTTTCCCAATGTATTATACTTCTTTAATAGTTATGCTGCAGAGATTGGATATTCAGGTCCTGGAGTTGTACCACAAGGCCGATCAGGATGTCTCTGCCTACCAGGAGTCCTCCGGACTTGCCTGCCCGGGCGGTTGCGTGAAGTGCTGCTATTCTGAAAAAGTCGAGGCGACGGTGCTCGAGATGATTCCCGTTGCCTTCAATCTGTTTCGAACCGGTCAGGCCGAGCTGATCTTAAAACGAATTGAAAAGCAGGACGGCTCTAACCAATGCATTCTCTTCCGGCCCGACCTTAGTCAACCAGGCGGCGGTGGATGCACCCACTACCCTTACCGGGCGCTTGTCTGCCGGCTTTTTGGCTTTGCCGGAAATACTGATCGTTACGGCATCCCGCAACTGGCAAAATGTCGTAACATGCCTGTCACGCCGAAAACCCGGGAGTCGCGGCAGCCGGCTCCGGAGTTCACCAAGGAGATACCGCTCTTTCATGCATACGGTATCGCTCTTACAACCATTCATCCGGATCTGGGAACATTGCGAAAACCGATCAACGAGGCACTGTACGTTGCCTTG
>JAHEMX010000285.1 GCA_024643445.1 Desulfobulbaceae bacterium
GCTGAACTGGCGCATCTGGTGAATGGCATCATCGAGTCTGCCAAGCATGTCGTTCAGCGTCCCGGCCAGCCGATCCAGTTCGTCACCGTTGCCGCTTTCCTGCAGGCGCTGGCTTAAATGCTCGCCGCTGATGCGCTGGGCCGTCTGGGTCATTTTGTCAACCGGGCGAAGCGCGCGCCGGGCCAGCAGCCAGCCGCCGCCGCCGGCAAGGAGCAACCCGACCGGAAAGACCGCCGCCATGATCAGCAGAAATCGTCGCTGCGTTTTGTACATGTTGTCAAGAGACATGCCGACGCGGACCAGGTTGATCACACGACCGGATTTGACAACAGGAACGGTAAGAACCCTGATGGGGGGGATATCATCACCCTGCACCGTTTCAAAGGTTGAGATTCCCTGCGCCGCGGCCTCAATTGCTTTCCGGCTCAACGGGATATCAAGTCCATTCTTCCGGTTCTTCTGCTGGCTTTCCAGCTGTCCCCTCGGATCAAACAGCTCTATCTGGCGATCAAGCGGCGAGAATCCGAAAAAACGCCGGAAGAGCTCATCCACGTCGGACGGGATAAATACCGTGCCCTCTATCCGGGCCTTTTGGGCCATCACCTCGGCAACCCCGTTAAGGGCGTAATCGACGTCCCGTGCAAGACTGTAGGCCATCAGGCCGTAAGCGATTCCGCCGAGCAGAAGAAAGGTCAGGGTGAGAAGACTGGTATACCAGACGGTAAGTTTGGAGCCGATTGATCGTATGCGCATGCGTTATTCCTCTTTAAGGACGTATCCGACCCCTCTGACGGTGTGAAGAAGTTTCGGCTCCCGGCGGTCATCTATTTTCTTTCTGAGGTAGTTTATGTACACATCTATCACATTGGTTGTTGTCTCGAAGCCGTAGTCCCAGCCATGTTCCGCTATCATTGCCCGGGTGAGGACGCGGCCCTGGTTGCGCATGAAATAATCGAGCAGCGTGAACTCCTTCGAGGTAAGCTCTATTCTTTCCCCGCCGCGCTGGACCTGGCGGGTTGCCGGATCGAGACTGAGGTCGGCCACCTGGAGAATGGGCTGCCGGGTGTCAGCGTTCCGCCTAAGCAGGGCACGTACCCGGGCCAGCAGTTCCTGGAAGGAAAAAGGTTTCGGCAGATAGTCATCGGCACCGGTGTCAAGGCCGATAACCTTGTCCTCGATGGTGGCGCGAACCGTGAGCAGCAGAACCGGGGCGGTGATCTTCTTCCGGCGCAGTTCCTTCAGGATACCGAGTCCGTCCAGTTTCGGCAGATTGATGTCCAGGATGAAAAGATCGTGCAGGCCGTCAAGTCCCATCGCCAGCCCGGTTTCCCCGTCAGCGGCATGATCCACGGCATAGCCTTCCTCTTCAAGGCCCTTTTTTATGAAACTCGCAACCTTTTGTTCGTCTTCAACCAGAAGCAGTCGCATCGATGCACCAGCGTATAAGAAGGGGAAAAAGCTATGAGCTACTATAATGCCTCCTTAAATCATTTCCGGCAAGAGGATCGCCGGATTTTCCGGTTGTTTGCACGTTTTCAATCAACAGTATCGTGGTCCTCCCCAGATGCCAGCCTCCTCTTCGAATTAGGCCGGGCAGGAGGCCATGTCGTCAGATGATCACCAAAAGTTAGATGCAAAGATATGAGCAGCAATGCAGGCAGGGTACAGCGTGTGTAGAGGAAGGTCCGGTTCCGGTTTGTTGGCAGAGATGTTTTTTCAACAAAAAAGGGGGTTGCGACGCATTTGTCGCAACCCCCTGCACTATTTTGTGGTGGAGCTAGGCGGGATCGAACCGCCGACCTCTTGAATGCCATTCAAGCGCTCTCCCAGCTGAGCTATAGCCCCACTCCTGGACAGCTAATTAAGGTGCTTCGTATAACAGGGTTTAGGTTCGGTGTCAACAAAAAAACGGGTAATCTGAGAGCGGCTTTCCATTAATCTTGCTAATGGGCAGATGCTCTGGTATCTTTCCTCTTCTTAAGGTTTCAGGTTTTTTATCTGCTGTTTTTCCAGAGAAGAAAACGGCTGGTGGAACAGCTGAAAATCCGGTTTAACGTTCACATCACCAAGATAAGGAAAAATTTATGTTCTCGCCATTCAACTTTTTATTCGGCTGGCTCTCCAACGACTTGGCCATCGACCTGGGTACGGCCAATACCGTGCTTTATGTTAAGGGAAAGGGCATTGTCCTGCGTGAACCCTCCGTCGTGGCAGTCCGCCAGGACGGCCGGATGAGCAGGGTCCTGGCCGTTGGACATGAAGCCAAGCTGATGCTGGGAAAAACTCCCGGGAATATAACGGCGATCAGGCCGATAAAGGACGGTGTTATCGCCGACTTTGAAGTGACAGAAGCCATGCTGCGCTACTTCATCAAAAAGGTACACAATCGACGGACGCTGGTTCACCCGAGGATTATCATTTCGGTGCCTTCCGGCATCACCCAGGTTGAAAAACGCGCGGTAAAAGAGTCGGCGGAGTCCGCCGGAGCGCGCGAGGTGTATCTCATTGAAGAACCGATGGCTGCGGCGATAGGTGCGGATCTCCCTATTACCGAGCCGACCGCCAATATGATCGTCGACATCGGCGGTGGTACGACAGAGGTTGCGGTGATATCACTTTCAGGCATCGTTTATGCCAAATCGGTGCGGGTTGCCGGTGACAAGATGGATGAGGCGATCCTGCAATACATCAAGCGCAAGCATAACCTGGCAATCGGAGAGAGAACCGCCGAGCTGATCAAGACCACCATCGGCAACGTGATGCCGGAAGAACCCTATGAGTTTATGGATATAAAGGGTCGGGATCTGGTATCCGGTGTACCGAAAACCATATCAGTCGGGGCCGATGAAATTCAGTCTGCCATCGCTGAACAGGTTGATGTGATCGTCGAGGCGGTGCGGGTTGCCCTTGAACTTACCCCGCCCGAGCTCGCCGCTGATATCGTTGACCAGGGCATTGTGCTGACCGGAGGAGGCGCTCTTCTGAAAAACCTGGACAAGTGTCTGAAGGAAGAAACCGGCATGCCGATTATCGTGGCGGATGACCCGCTCTCGTCCGTTGTCCTCGGATCAGGGAAGGCGCTTGACAACATCAATATTCTCAAAGAAGTTTGCATCGACTGATAGGATGTAGGTGTTTTTCCCTCGGGCTATAAGGCAGTTACCACTCTGTTGTGAATAAACAAACCAAGGACAGAAAAAGCAGGGCAAAACCGTTACGGTTCCGCGCCTTGCTGATTGTCGTCTTACTGCTGTCCCTGTGTCTTCTTCTCTTTGCCTCGACACTTGGCGGACGATTCGGTGTTTTCCACCAGTTGACCCTGGAAACGCTGGGGCCGCTGCAGTCTGCTCTCACCAGGGCGGTCTCCGGTGCACGCAATGTCTGGGCCGATTATGTCGATCTACTTCAGGTCCGGGATGAGAATCGGCGTCTGAAAAAGCTCCTCGACTCCTCGGAAGAGCAACTGGCCAGTTACCGGGAAGCCTTTACGACCTATCTCCGGCTTCAGGAGGAACTGGATTTCAGGAAGGGAACCGATTTCCCGCCGCTCACCGCCCGCGTGATCGGTAAGGATCCTGCTTTCTGGTTTCATACGGTCATCGTCGACCGGGGCGAAAATGACGGTGTGGTCGAGGGCATGGCCGCCTTGACTTCCCAGGGTATCGTCGGCCAGGTTATCCATGTTTCGAGCAACTATTGCAAGATCCTGCTGGCCATTGCACCAAGCAGCGCCATTGACGTGTATGTCCAGAAAAACCGGGTGCGCGGCATTCTCAAAGGGGCCGGGGAAGACGGTTATGTTCTGCATTATGTCTTGAAGAATGCCGATGTTGCCAAGGGTGATCGTATTGTAACGGCCGGTATTGGCGGCCTTTTTGCGTCCGGGATACCGGTTGGCACTGTTTCTGAGGTACGCCGGAAGAAGCGGGGCATGTTTCTCGAGGTACAGGTAGCCCCTTTCGTCGATTTTCAGCGTCTGGAGTTTGTCCAGCTTAATCTCTCGCTTCAGCAGTCGGTTACTCAGGAGCGAATTGATCCCGCCAGGAGATGATTCGCATGCAGACCGGCGTCTTCCTGATAGTGGGTGTCTTGCTGATCGTCTTCCAGACAACGATCCTGCTGACACTGCCGGCCTGGTTTGGTTCGCCGGACCTGCTGTTTATTCTCATCGTCTTTATTGCCTATCGTTTTGACAGCCTGAGAGGATTCTTCCTGGCGTTTCTGCTTGGCTGGATGATGGATGTGGTAGCGGGGCTCTATCTGGGGGTATATGTCATTGAATATCTGCTCGTTTTTGTCGTCATAAACACCCTGACGAAAAACAGCCCGATAAAGGAGTCCGCCTACCAGGTGCCGCTGGTGGGTCTGAGTTATTTCCTGGCCCAGTTAATCCTCTATGCCAGTCTGACGATGATGGTGGAGGAAGCACAGGCCCCCTGGTCATGGAGCCAAATGCTCAGAGAATCGATTATCCTTACTGTTGCTACAATACCGTGCTTTATCCTGTTCAACAGTCTGTACGAGTACTTGCAGAAACGTAAATCAGTTTCACGTGTCGCCCGCAGAAAGGCGGGAAACCGATTCAGGTAGAATTATGCAGGGAAAACTGTTTCTCGATGAAATTGAAGAAATAGCCGAACGCGATGAAGCTGCCATCGGCATGCTGAGAATGCGGACTATGTTCGCTCTCGCTCTGGTTTTGTTCCTGTTCTTCGTTATTATGGCGCGCTTCTGGTACCTGCAGATCAACAGGGGCGATGACTACCAGGAGCTGGCCGAGACGAATCGGGTGCGAATCCGCTCGGTACCGCCGCCTCGCGGACATATTCTTGATAGGCACGGCCGCGAAATTGTCACCAACCGGCCTTCCTTCAACGTGGTGATGATACGGGAAGATTCCTTCGACATCGATGATGTGCTTAAGCGGCTTTCGGTCGTACTGAACGAAGATGTCGAACTGCTCTGGGAAAAAATCCGGGAAGCGGCCGGGACCCCGCACCATTTTCCTATCCTTCTGAAGGAGGATATCGACTGGGAGACCCTGGCTCACCTCGAGAACAATAAGTTTAAATTCTCGGGCATCCGTATAGAGGTGCAGCCGGTAAGGACCTTTCACTATGGTGACCTGGCAGCCAATATTATCGGTTATGTCGGCTCAATAAACCGTAAACAGCTGCAGGCGGATGAACAGGGCGTTTATGAAGGCGGCGATCTGATCGGTAAAAGCGGGCTCGAACTGCTTCGGGAACGGGATCTGCGAGGCGAAAAAGGCAGCAGTTCCTCAGAGGTGAATGCGCGGGGGTTTGAGCAGCAGCAGCTTGTCAACATGGATCCGCTCCCGGGCAACGATATCCGTCTCACCATTGATGCCGATCTCCAGCAGGCGGCTGAAGAGTTCATGAAAATTGGAGACAAGGCCGGCGCCGTCGTTGCCCTTGAGGTGAATACCGGTCGGGTGCTT
>JAHEMX010000286.1 GCA_024643445.1 Desulfobulbaceae bacterium
CCCTCGATGTCATCCTGCTCAGCCAGGTCGGCGTCAACGTCGTTATTGTACATGGCGGCGGCCCGCAGATCAATCGGCTGCTTGAACGTCTGGAGATCAAGCCGAGCTATGTTCGGGGGATGCGCGTCACCGACGGCGAAACCATGGATGTTGTCGAGATGGTCCTGGTCGGCAGGGTGAACAAGGAGATCGTCGGCCTGATCAACCACAGCGGCGGGCGGGCCGTCGGTCTGTCCGGGCGGGATGGTGATCTCGTCTGTGCCAGGAAAATGCAGGTCAGTGTAAGTGCGGGCGAGCAGGCCCTGGAAAATGCTCCTCCCGAACTCATCGATCTTGGCAAGGTCGGCGAGGTCACCAGGATCAATACTGACATTCTGACCGCGCTCGAGCGGGAGGATTTTATTCCGGTCATCGCCCCGGTGGGGGTCGGTGATGACGGGCAGGCCCTGAATATCAACGCCGATCTTGTTGCCGGCGCCATAGCAGGCGCCCTGAAGGCCGAAAAGCTGATTCTGCTTACCGACGTCGAGGGGGTGAAGGACAAGCAGGGAAACCTGCTGCGCTCCCTGGGCCAGGCGGAGCTCGATGGGCTTATTGGTGATGGAACCATCGCCGGCGGTATGATCCCGAAGGTGAACTGCTGCCGTGAAGCGCTACAGCAGGGTGCCCACAAAACCCACATCGTCGATGGCCGTCTGGAGCATGCCATTTTACTCGAAATGTTCACTCGCGAAGGCGTTGGTACGGAGATTGTCTGAGAGCAGATAGCGGCCTGCCGGCACGGCTGCACAAATGAGCATGAACGCGGTCCCGGGAGCCCCGAAACCGCGAGTGGACCGAGCGAATTTCTTTGCAAATCACCTGGTTTTTGGGTAACTATTCACGTTTTCCCCGAAATAAACGGCGGACCCTTTTTGTTGTGAGGATGCGGAGGTTTTCTCTTCGCATCTTTAAGCGTTGCTTTTCAGGAAATACGTTGCAGAAAAACCAGGAAAGAATTTCTAAGGATTTAGAAATATAGAGGAAGAATAGAGGAAGAAGATGAATGTGAACAAAATTGTCCTGGCTTATTCAGGCGGGCTTGATACCTCGGTAATTCTCAAATGGCTGGCAGAACAGTACCACTGTCCCATTGTTGCCTACTCTGCCGATATCGGCCAGGAGGAAGACTGGCAGGCCGTGGTGGCAAAGGGCATGGCCACCGGCGCAGAGAAAGTGATTGTCTCGGATCTGAAAAAAGAGTTTGTCGAGGACTATATATTTCCGGCATTCCGGGCCAACGCCATCTATGAAGGCTCCTACCTGCTCGGGACCTCCCTGGCCCGGCCGATCATTGCCAAAGAACAGGTCCGCATCGCCGGCGTGGAAGGGGCCGATGCCGTCAGCCATGGCGCAACCGGCAAGGGCAACGACCAGGTGCGTTTTGAACTGGCCTATATCGGTCTCAATCCGAAACTGAAGATCATTGCGCCGTGGCGGATCTGGAACCTCAATTCCAGGAAAAAACTGGTTGAATTTGCTGAAACGCATCATATTCCGGTCCCGGTGACCAAGGAGAAACCCTACAGCTCGGACGAGAACCTGCTGCATATCAGCTTTGAAGGCGGAATTCTTGAGAATCCATGGAACGAGCCGGATGAGGCCATGTTCAAGCTCAGCGTCTCGCCCGAGAAGGCGCCCGATAAAGCCACCTATATCGAGCTTGATTTTGTCGCCGGCAACCCGGTGGCAATAAACGGTGAAGCGCTCGAGCCGTATGTGTTGTTCTCCCGGTTGAACCGGCTCGGCGGGGCAAACGGCATCGGCCGTCTGGATATGGTCGAAAACCGTTTCGTCGGCATGAAATCACGCGGTGTCTACGAGACGCCCGGCGGCACCATCCTGCGCATTGCCCATCGGGACCTGGAGACCATCACCCTGGACCGGGAGATCATGAAAATACGAGACTCTCTTATTCCCCGTTATTCGGAGCTGATCTACAACGGTTTCTGGTTTTCGCCCGAGCGCGAACTGCTGCAGAAAACCATGGACGAGACCCAGAAGACGGTGAACGGGACCGTTCGTCTCAAGCTCTATAAGGGCACTTGTATCCCGGTCGGAAGAAAATCGGACAATTCACTCTACCAGGAGAGTTTTGCAACCTTCGAAGAGGACAATGTCTATGACCAGGCGGATGCAACCGGGTTTATCCGCCTGAACGGACTGCGTCTGCGAATCCAGGCACTGCAGAACAGGTAAGCTACAACGCCATCTTAATGCTTCGGGTAGGATTTTTTAGGACACCATCAATTATGGCAGATCGAAAGAAAAGCGGTTCGAAGAAGATGTGGGGCGGTCGCTTTGCCGAGGCTACGGCGGCGTCGGTGGAGGCCTTTACCGCATCCATCCATTACGACTCCCGGCTCTATCGCTACGATATTGCCGGCAGCAAGGCACATGCGCAGATGCTGGCCGACAACGGCATCCTCTCCCGCGAAGAGCTGCAGGACATCATCAGCGGACTCACCGCTATCGAGTCGGAAATCGAGGCCGGAACCTTCACGTTTCGCCAGGACCTCGAAGATATTCATATGAATATCGAGAAGGCGCTCGTCGATCGCATCGGTCCGGCCGGGGCCAAGCTGCATTCAGCCCGGAGCCGAAACGACCAGATAGCCCTTGACCTGAGACTCTACCTGCGCGACGAATGCGACCGTCTCGGCGGGCTGCTGCACGGTGTGCGCCGGGCCTTTGTCGTGCTGGCCCGGTCTTATCTCGGCGCGGTGATGCCCGGTTATACCCATATGCAGCGGGCGCAGCCGGTACTGGTCTCACACCATCTGCTGGCCTATTACGAGATGTTTGGCCGGGATGGTGAGCGTCTTCAGGATTGCCGCAAGCGCATAAACAGCAGTCCGCTCGGTTCGGCGGCACTGGCCGGTACCGGACTGCCGATCGACCGGGAGCAGGTTGCGGCGCAGCTGGGTTTTGATTCAGTGACGGCCAATTCAATGGACAGTGCCGGTGACCGCGATTTCGCCATCGAGTTTGTCAGCTGCTGCGCGCTAATCCAGCTGCATCTCTCACGACTCTGTGAGGAGCTGGTGCTGTGGTCCGGTTCTGAATTCGATTTTGTCGAAATCTCCGACACTTTCTGTACCGGGTCGTCTATCATGCCGCAGAAAAAAAATCCCGATATACCAGAGCTTATCCGGGGCAAGAGCGGCAGGGTAGTCGGCAGCCTGATGGCGCTTCTGACCCTGGTCAAGGGGCTGCCGCTCACCTATAACCGCGACCTGCAGGAAGACAAGGAGCCGGTATTCGATGCGGTGGACACCGTCTCGGCTTCCCTGGCAATCATGGCAGAACTTCTGGGAAATCTTCAGTTCAAGACCACGAGAATGCGGGAGGCAACCGCCACCGGATTCATAACCGCCACCGATCTTGCCGATTATCTGGTATTGAAAGATGTGCCATTCCGGGAGGCACATGGTATAGTTGGCAACATTGTCGGCCTTTGCCTGGAACGGGGATGCGAGCTGATGGAGCTCGGTCTTGCGGATATGCAGAGATTCTCCAGGGTCATTGAAAAAGATGTATTTGAGGTGTTAAGTGTAGACGGTTCGGTTGAAAGCCGGATTTCAACGGGAGGCACCAGTTCGCTGCGGGTAGAGGAAGCTCTTGGTGCCGCAGAAAAATTAATGGGGATAGCATAATGAAAATCGGAAATGGCATGCGGGCTGCAGGATCGGTTTTTCTTCTGGCTCTGCTCTTGACCTCAGGTGGTTGTGGCTACAAGACTGACCCCGTTCCGCCGGCGAGTGTTGTTCCAACCGCCATCGACGATCTGCGTTATACCATTGACGAAGCAGGGTTGAAACTGACCTGGACCTATCCTTCCGAGACGGTCAAGGGAACTGACCTGATGGATATATCCGCCTTTGACCTCTATCGGGCGGTCATACCGTTGTCTGATCTCTGCGAGACCTGTCCGATTCCCTTTGGCGAGCCGCTGGAAATTCCCGGGGGAGTAACCACCGATGCGAATAAAAAGCGGGTGGCCGAGTATCGTACGTCGCTGCTGCGTTCCGGCCATAAGTATTACTTCAAGGTTCGCTCGCGGACCAGCTGGTGGGCGGACAGTGCTGATTCAAACATTGTTTCATTTGTCTGGCATGTACCGACAAGCGCTCCGTCCGGTCTTACCATCGAGCCGGCGGATTCCCGTATAACCCTTAACTGGCTGGCGGTCACCTCGCTTATTGACGGCAGGGCGGCCGATGGCGCTGTCTCCTACCAGGTTTTTCGCAGTGAAGGCGGCAAGGACTTCAAGGCGGCAGGCGACCCCGTTACCAGTAACAACTTCACCGATGACCAGGTAACAAACGGGAAAAAATATTTCTACAAAGTTCAGAGCCTGCTGAGTTATGAGGGAAATCTGGTGAATGGCGGCGTCAGTGACGTGGTGAGCGCAACCGCCGTGGATAAGACACCGCCGGCCAAGGTGAGCGGGGTTACGGCGGTCGAGACGAAATCGGGCATTAGAATATTCTGGGATCCGGCAAAGGATTCACAAGTCGCCGCCTACCGTGTTTATCGCCGGGCTGAAGGCCAGAAGACGGCTGAACTCCTGGGCGAGGTGTCGGCGTCTTATACGCTTTTTGTCGATAATAACGCTCCGGCGGGGACACGCGTCTATTACTCGGTCACGGCACTTGACCAGGCCGTGCCGGCCAATGAATCGGCTCCTTCGGCCGAGGCCGCCCCGAAGTAACACCACTTACGGGTATCTGATGAATATCGTCTTTCCCGTGTCGATCACCAAAATGAGCGGTGCCGGCAATGATTTTATCATTGTCGATCATCGCTCCCCGTTTATCCCGGTGACGATGCAGCCGCAGTTTGCCCAGCAGGTCTGCCGCCGGAGGTTTTCAGCCGGCGCCGACGGGCTGATACTGATCGAAAACGATGACAGCGAGGATTTCAGCTGGAAGTTCTACAATAGTGACGGATCGGTAGCGGAGATGTGTGGCAACGGGGCACGCTGCGCCGCCAGGCTGGCGTTCCGGGAGGGTATCGCCGGAAGAGAGATGCGCTTCAGGACCCTCGCCGGGGTGATCGAAGCGGAAATACTCGGCGAACATGAACATGTCAGCATCCGCATGACCGACCCCGCCGGTTATAAAAATGGCCTGCTGGTAGCACTGGGCGGTCCCGAGCGCGAGGTGTTCTCGATCAATACCGGTGTCCCGCACGCCGTTGTTTTCGTCGAATCCGACGATGCGCCGGTTCGACAGTGGGGTCGCCTGCTGCGCTTTCACGAACGGTTCGAACCAGCCGGTACCAATGTCAATTTTGTAAAAATCATTGAAGACGGCCACTTGTTTGTCAGAACCTACG
>JAHEMX010000287.1 GCA_024643445.1 Desulfobulbaceae bacterium
GAGATTACTAGAAAAATCTCCCGAGAACCGCTATCAGAACTGCGCGGAACTGCGAGCCGAACTGCGCGGATGTTTTCTGGAACACCCGGACAGGAGCGTAGCGACTCCGACTGAACCAAGCTTACCTGAACCTGCTGCTCCGGCGCAGAAGGACACGGTGGTCATTGCCCTGTCTGAAGACAATAGCAATCTCGGGATGATGAGCGTCCTCAAGGCGTCACGAACTTTTTCCGGTGAAATTTTTCTCGATGAATTGCTGAAAAAGCTCATTGTTATTCTCCTCGAAAATGCTGGTGGACAGCGGGGCTACCTGCTCATGAACAGTCGGGGCAATTGGTTCGTAAGGATCAAGGCCGAATTCGGCCAGCACCAGGGGGGGATAACCGTCGATGATGCTCCCTCCACAAAGTACCACGATCTTGCCCGGACCATTATTGAAGATGCCATCAGCTCCAGGAAAACGGTGGTGCTTAACAACACCAGCCTCCTTGAAAGCAAACCCAATTCAATCCTCTGCATGCCCATTATGTATCAGGAAGAAATGCTCTGCATTATCTACCTGGAAAACAACCTGACAACCAGCGCATTTCATTCAGGCAGGCTGGAAATACTGAAGCTCCTGGCATCCCAGGCGGCACATTCAATCAGAAATGCCCGGCTCTACGAAGAGCTTGAAAAGACGGTTTCAGAACTGCATCAGGAAGCCGAGAAGCATAAGAAAACCCGGTTACAGCTTCTGCACGCCGGCAAACTCTCAGCCCTCAGCCGGCTCTCCGCCTCGATTGCCCACGAGTTCGGCAACCCCCTCATCGGTATCAAATACCTTCTGGACGACCTGCACACGCGAGCCGAACTCGGCAGCGAGGACAAAAACCTCATTGAGGCCGGTCTTCGGGAGTGCGAGCATATGGGCAAACTCATCAACAATCTGCATACTCTGCGCAAGCCTTCTTCCGGGACGAAAAAATCATGTGATCTGAACGAGATCATCAACAATGTTCTTGTTTTTCAGAAAAGAAACCTGGCCAGGAGCAACATAAATATCCACACGGAACTGGCCGGGGATATACCTCCTATCGAGGCCGTTGAGGACCAGATCACCCAGGTCGTTGTCAACCTGAGCATGAATGCCGCAGATGCCATGAAAAACAATGGAGGCAAACTGCAGATCACCACCGCTTACAACAAAGGACGGGTGGTGATGAGTCTTGCTGATAGTGGCTGCGGAATCTTGCCTGAGCACCAGGAGCGAATTTTTGAACCGTTTTTCTCAACGAAAACAGAGATCGACGGCACCGGTCTGGGACTGGCGATTGCCTACAGCATCATAAAAAACCATGCGGGTGAGATTGAGTTCACTTCGGAACCGGGGAAAGGAACGACCTTCACTATTTCCCTGCCGGGCTGAAGGGGATTGATCATCGCTCCACTTCAACAGGATCATCGCTTTGTTCGAAAATCTGCCACTGTTCATTTTCAAAATCAAATTCGGTAATGCGGGAGATGTCCATTTTTAAATAGCGGCCGCTTCCCTCGATGGCCACGGATCCGTCAGCAAGCAGTATTTCTCCGGTCCCGGCAAAGGTGCGCTTGTTCTCGCTCGTGATTCTGGCGACCACCCTGACATCCTGATCAAGAGGAACCGGTTTCCTGAATTTCATGGAAAATTCAACCGTTACCCCCCAGAGATCTCTTGCGTTATGGCCGATTATTGCCCGGCCGATCGTTTCATCCAAGATCGCGGCAGCAATGCCGCCATGAAGACGCCCCGGATAACTCTGGTGTTCGTCGGCAGGGGTGAAAATTGCCATTATTTCATCATTTTCCAGGTCAAAAAAACGACTTTTCAGACCAAACGAATTTTCCAGGCCGCAAACAAAACACATCTTTGAATTTGGCTGTTTGCCGGTAATTTTAAGTTTCACTCGTTTCTCCTGTTACCTCTTCTCACTCAACCAGTGCGACTGTCCGCCCTGTGCGGCAGAAGAGTAGAACATGCCGCCGGGGCGGCGCAGCACCCCTCGTGGCGTCATGTTCTATTTTCTATCCGAACAATCCACCACTGACGGCGGACCGCTCATCAGCATGGCCGCGATGGTCATTTTTACGCGCGGGGCAAGATGGCGCCTGCCCGACAGAAACTGCTGCTCCAGGAGCACCAACTGCCTCAACAGTCCCGTGCGGTCCATTACCGGCACCTGCTGCACATCGGCACAGTTCTTTTTAACAATATCCTGGCATCTGAAGCAGCCCGGAAACTGCAGCCTCTTGCCATCAGGTCTGGTCATTGCCGCGGGCACACCATGTGTCCTGCACACCATCAAACGGTATTTGTAGAGCACACAGCGTCCCGCTTCATTGAGCGGGCACATGACCTGGGGCCGCTCCCCTGCTGAAAGGGTGGTTTGACACTTCTGTTCGTAATCCTCAGCCCGGAAGAGGATCTTTTTCTGCGTATCGGGCGGTAACTCGGAAAACCCGCGCCACAGGTAGCTCCACTCCACGTAGGTATGGTGCAGGAAAAAGGAATCACAGCAGTTATCAGGACAACCTTCGCAGGTAAGGCCGAGTTGTGCGGCAACCCGGTCATAGGCGGTTTCCATTTCGTGATAGAGCAGGCTTATCTGCCCGGCCAACTCCTGTCCGCATAGCAGTTTCATGCTCACCTCTCTTTGAAGCTCAGGACCTGATACAAAAAAATATCCGGGTGATCATGCTGCCATGCCGAAGCCACAAGTCCGGCCTTCTGACAGAGATGATTGAGGAAATGCGCCGGCTCGGGCAACTGTTCCCACACTTGCGGCAGAAAGGTGGCCCGAGCTTTTCCGAGCTGCAGAATAACGCCATCGATTCCGGCTCGAAGTTTTTCAACCAGCTCCGCACCATCCCGGTACTCGAGCGGCTCCGCAGTACTCAATAGTGAAATCTCGAGCTGAACCTGACCAAGCTCTTCGGCGGTCAGCGGCCGGAAACGGTGATCATGGAAGGCTGCGCTCAAGGCATTCCTTCGTACCGATTCCAGCAGACTGCCGGATGGTTCCAGATTGCCGATACAGCCCCGCAGATTTCCCGCTATTTTCAGCGTGACAAAGGTGGCGCAGGGTTGCTGAAGGGCGGGGTCGTTCAAGCCGGCAGGGCTTTGCTGTGCGGACACGCCAAGATGCTGCCCGATAGTTTCACGCGCCAGCCTCAGCAAGTGGCGTCCCTGCTCTCTGGACAACCAATTTTTCATATCGTTTTCATTTTTTTCTTCTACCACTCGATACCAAGCATCATGCAGTTGATGCCGCTGCCGATGCCAAGCATGGCCCCTTTCTGGCCCCGGTGAAATCGCCCCTGTTCCATGGCAAGGGCCATGGTAACTGGTGCCGAGACCGAACCGACATTACCCAGGTAGGACAAGGTCTCAAAATTGCGGCTGCTGTCAAGACCGAGTTTATCAAAAAGCAGCCGGGCATGGGCGGTGCCGACCTGGTGACAGAAGAAACAATCGATTTCTCCTGCAGGCCAGCCGCTGGCAGCCGAAAAAACCTTCCACGTCTGGTAGGCGGTTTCAATGCCCTGAATCAGCAGCTCCTCCGAATTCGTTGCCATCAGGGTGGTCTGATCCGCCGAACTGCTGCCGAGACAGAGATTGGCATGTGTTGTATTGGCCCGCCAGGAACTGTGAGTAAGGCGCGGTTTTTCGTTCTCGCCCGGTTCACAGCGGCACATATACAGCCCGACGGCTCCCGAGCCGATGGTCAAAGAGGCGAAGGCCGATTTGATACTTTTCCTGGTCAGCGTCTGGTCACTGAGCAAGGCGGTAATGGTTGATTCAACCAACTCCTCGGCCGTTTCTCCTGAAACAATCAGACCGTTTTCGACCTGCCCGCGTTCAATCATGTTCGCCAGCATGATCATGCCGTCCAGAAAACCGAGACAGGCATTGGAAATATCGAACACCAGACAGTCACTGGATAAACCGAGAGTATGGTGGACAAAGGATGCCGTCGCCGGTTCCATCATGTCCCGGGAAACCGACGTAAACAGAAGACATTGCAGATTCCCGGGTGCGATTCCAGCACGCTCGATGGTTTTTCTTCCTGCCCTGGCGGCAGCCTCGCTGGGTCTCGTTCCCGGTTCCCAGAGACGCCTCTCACTGATGCCGCTCATCATCTCGAGCCTGCCAACAGGGAGCTTGAGCTGCTGGTACACCGCAGCAAGTCTTTCTTCTATCGCATCGGATGTGAGGATATTCGGAGGTAACTCGTAGCCGTAGGTATGCAGGCAGACATGGGAAAATGGTGGCATGGGAGAAATTGACATCAATGTAATTCTATCTTTTCGGGCGAAACCGCTATAAACAGCTGCAGTCGACCACTATAGCTGGGTATCATCTCGGGCACAAGGTTTTTGCCCCGCCCTGCGCAGGTCAGAGCACGGATCTTTCCCGGCCGGAAACGGGCCTTCAGCGACTTGTCTCAGCGCACCATCTGCCGACGCAGAAGGGCAATATCAAGAGGGCGCTGCAGGTAATCGTCAATGCCGCTCTCACGGCAGGTGCCGAGCAATTCCTGGCTGACAGCCCTGTTACCGATGCCCAGGATGAGCGCTTGACGGCCTGAATATTCTTCCAGGCGGCGTATGGCCTGCGCGGTTTCAGCTCCCTGCTCAGGCTCATCCATATCGAGCAAAATGAGATCAAAGTGGTTGACTGATGCCTCATAAAGGGCTGAGCGCCCTGTTTCGGCAAGGGTAACTTTCCATCCCGACTCAATCAGGACCTCCACCGCCATCTGCCGACTGAGGAAATCACCGTCTACCAATAATGCCGTATTACCCAGGTGGCGGTTCAAAATCTCAAAGAGTCCTTCCTTGTTCAGCGGCTTAGGGAGATAATCATCCATCCCCGCCTGCAGACATTTTTCCCGGTCGCCGTGCATCGCATGGGCTGTCAGGGCGATGATCGGAAGATGTCCGCCATGCTGACGTTCTTGATTTCTGATTTCTCTTGTCGCCTCAAGACCATCCAGAACTGGCATCTGAACATCCATCAGAATTGCCTGGTAATTGCCGCTGAGCGCCTCATCAACAGCCTGTCGCCCGTTCTCGACGACATGTACGCTCAATCCGGCCTGCTCAAGCAATGTCTCGATAAGCACCCTGCTGATCGTTTCATCCTCAGCCAGAAGCACCCGAACACCATCAGGTAATAAACCCGATTCGGGTTCGATATAATCCAGCGTCTCGGACCGGACAGACCGGTTCTGGGTTTCAGATGGATGACCGAACTTCCAGGTAAACCAAAACGTGGCGCCGTCGCCGGGGCTGCTGTCAAGACCGATCTCGCCGCCGGCCAGACGAACCAGCTGTCCGGAAATCGTCAGACCGAG
>JAHEMX010000288.1 GCA_024643445.1 Desulfobulbaceae bacterium
TCGCCTGGGGCTCCTTTCTAGTGGCAGAAGAGTTGCACGTTTCCGGCGTATTGTCTACCGTCTCGGCAGGTGTGCTCATGGGGTCATTCGGCAAACAGTTCGGCATGAGCGTATCCACTCGTCTCGCCGTTCAAGACTTCTGGCAGTACATGGGTTTTCTCTCCAACTCCTTTATTTTTCTTCTCATTGGACTGGAATTGGAACCGGGAGCACTGCTGAGGAATCTCCCGGCAGTGATACTGGCCTTCATCGCGGTCCTCGCTGGGCGGGCCATGCTGATCTACGCCGGCATTCCCCTGATCGATCTCTTCTCGACCCCACTGCCGAACCGCTGGAGGCATGTGCTGGTATGGGGCGGCCTGCGCGGTTCGCTGTCGATGGTGCTTATTCTTAGTCTCCCCGCCGATTTTGCCGGGCGATCCTTTCTTATCTCCCTGGTCTTTGGTGTGGTTGCCGTTTCTCTCTTTCTGCAGGGCTTGACCATGGCTCCCTTGATGAGACTTTTGGGCCTGACCCTTGGCAATAGCAGTGCGGACCGCGAATACGAAATTGCCAGAGGCCGCTCCCTGACCTATCGTCACGTATTGAAAGAAGCACACAAACAGATGGACCAGGGAGTTTCTGACGAGTCCAGTTACCAACGGGTAATTGGGTTTTATAGTGAGGCCTGGGAAAAGGCTCAGGCTGAAGTGGCCAGACACGCAGCCATACAGGCTAACCCGGAAAGACTGCTGACAGCAGCCAAGACACTGGCGATGGTGGAACGGGAGGCTTTAATTCATGTCCAGGCTACGGGAACCATCTCGGCCACCGTCTGCGCGGAACTCCTCGCTGAACTGAATGCCAGACAGGAAGAGCTGGAAGCAGCCGCCGACGAAGGTGAGGAGGCCCTGCAGGAAACCTTCCAGAGGCTCTATGGCGGGTTGGCGGCCAAAGCAGGATGACGGGAATGCGTTTTCTGCGTCCTGTACGATTGAGGAGCAGAACGATAGGCAGACCGGTCAGACGGGGGGAACAGACAGGGCCCGGTTATCTTACAAAGGCCAGGCCCAGCCTGAAGGACTCGGAGCGTTCGGTATAGTTGAGGAGCTCCTCGGCGAGCATGTTCGTGTATTGGGCATAAAAATAGACATCCAGAGCGCCGTTAAAGAACCGGTGGAGCGGGTAAGACAGGTCAAATTGAAAAGAAGCGCCCTCTTCAGCCCAGCCGAAGGTTGACCCGAGCACCAGGCTGTCCGCCAGGCCGGCTTTTGCCTCGATTTCAAAATAGCCGCGATAGTCCATCAGATCAGGGTTGGTGGTGTCGTCATTATCGACGTATGTCCAGAGTTTGGGGGATATCTGGAAACCCACCTTGTTGTTTTTGTTATAAAACACGAAAATTGGCTTGGCGTACAGGTAGTTGGTGCTTCTCGAGAAATCGCCGCCGCGACCATTTGATTCGTGCTGCATGCCGCCCTGAAAGAAAAGCCCCTTGAGCATCCCGCTGCCGGAAGTCAGGTAATTTTTCGACAGCCAGAACATCTCCGGTTTATAGCTCGTGTCGTCGAAGGGTGCCGAATCAGATTGCAGATCCCAGAAGGAGGTCTGCGTATAACCAAAATGAAGCCCGGAAACCCAGGGAAAATCCTGGGCAAGAGCGCTCTCGGAATTAATGAAGCGATATTTGAAACTGATCTGGAATTTACTCTTTTCCGGATCTGTCCCCACAAGAAAATACATCGGCTCATAGGCCGAGGCATTTTTGGCGTAAGGCTGGTACAGATCGAAAAGAGACTCAAGCGTGGGGTAGGTCTCCTGGGCCGCAACCTTGTCCGAATACGTTCGGGGTTGTGCATGAAAGACCAGGGCGGGGCCATTGATAGCCGGGAACTTTATGATCACCTGTCCCTGTGCGTCTGACGGCAGGCCAAAAGAATAACGCTGCTCGTAGTAGGTCCTGACCGTGGCCTTGGTCTGGAATAGTTCACCGTGCAGGGATCGGGCCGTTACGCTCCTGGCCGCTGCTTCACCCGTTGTCAGCTGACAAACGAGTTCATCGGGGAATACCGGCTGCTCTTCCGGGGATTGCTGCAGAAAGACCAGGGTGAATATGACATCAGATCCGCTGTAAAAATCCTGTTCGCCTAGCATGGCAGCATATTGGCCGGCCTGGGCGGGAGGCCCGCAGAGAAATAGGAAAAGAGCAAAAACAGTACTCAGGACAGTTGAGACTTTTTCCTCAATCACGAATTTTCCCCCGCTCTTTATTACAATCATCTCAGGAATGGTCCTCACGATTTTCCCATTACCGGTCAAGAAGATCACTCTTTCGAGCCCCCGGTACCATGAGGAAGACAGCCTGACAGCTAGTTAACCTTTTTTTTCGTGTAAAGCAAAGCGGAGACGGGGAAAACCGGAAACGGAAGGTGATTTTCCGTCAGAAAAATCGTGCCGCATAGCATCGCTTCCCGGCGTGTCCTTCCCAGCCGGGGAAACTTCGCCGCAAATCGGTATACCGCCGGGCCATGCCGCGGTGTCATCCGTGTGGAGGATTTATCGATCTGTCCTTCCCGGTTGCGCTTTTTCAGGACATGAGCCCTCAATAGACCTGCAAGATATTTTAGGCGCAGTTCAGGTAGTCTAATTTTTCCCCTTTTGAGGCACCGGTTTTCAGGGGAAGGCTCCAGGAACCAAAGATGGCATCCTTTACCGAACATTTTCTTCTTTACCGTTTTCGCCTTTGCTCCCGCCGAAGGCACCTTGCACCAGGTCAATACGGTCTTAGAATGCTTTACTATACCGACCCTATTTATCGCTTGTCACCACTTTGCCGTTGTGATATGTTATCACATATACCTGTAAAGGTTGCGCCACAGCGGTAACGAGCAAATAATTTGAAATACACCTTGCGCCTGTGGGCCTCTCTTTAAGGCCCCGCACTCACAGTAAAATGCCCGAAGGAGCTCTTGGGCAGGATCTTGAGAGGATTGGAACATTGCCTGAAATCATGCTGAGCAATCTCGTCAAGCGTTACGATCGGACGACGGTAATCAAGGAATTGAATCTCACCATGGACGACAACGAGTTCACCGTTCTTGTGGGCCCTTCGGGATGTGGCAAATCGACCATTTTACGCATGATTGCCGGATTGGAGACCGTCACCTCCGGCGAGATCTTCATCGGCGGCAAACCGGTCAGTGACCTTGAGCCCAAGGACAGAGACATAGCTATGGTCTTTCAGGACTATGCCCTGTATCCACACATGGATGTCGCGCGCAACATGTCCTTTTCCCTTCGTCTTGCTCATTATCCAAAAACGGACATTCAGGAGCGCGTCAATCGGGTCGCGGAAATGCTGGGTATCGTCCCGCTTCTTGCCAGGAAGCCGGCACAGCTGTCGGGAGGGCAGCGCCAGCGGGTCGCTATGGGCCGCGCCCTGGTGCGTGATGCCGGCACCTTCCTGTTTGATGAACCCCTTTCCAATCTCGATGCCAAACTGCGGGGACAGATGCGGGCCGAACTCGCCCTGATGCGGCAAAGACTGGAAAAAAACATGATCTACGTTACGCACGACCAGGTCGAAGCCATGACCCTGGGTGACCGAATCGTCGTCATACATAACGGCATTATTCAGCAACAGGGATCCGCTGAACAGCTGTATAAAAAACCGGTGAATAAATTTGTTGCCGGATTTCTCGGTTCTCCGTCCATGAATTTCTTTAGCGGACTCCTGCACGATGAAGAAGGTCAGTTTCTAGTAGCAGGTGACGATTATTCACTGCCGCTTCCCCACGAGTGGCGGACACGCCTGAAAGATTATAAATCCAACGAGGTGATTGTCGGCATCCGCCCGTCAGCGTTTAGTCATGCCGTTGTAAATGATGGAGAAATACACCTTGATCTGCCGGTCGTTTTGTCAGAATATGTCGGCAGTCAATCAGTGATTGTGTCCCGGCTCGGCGGAGAACAGATTTTGATAGAGGTGGGTTCGGATACCCCCCTCGGCACGAAGAAGAGTCTTACCTTTGCGATCGACCCCAGAAATATTTACTTGTTCGATCCACATACCGAGACAGCCTTATAGAAAGGATGTCTTGAAATACCAACACCAAACTCTGTAGGGGAGGAACTTATGCTCACTCGCTTAAAGAAGACACTTCAAGTCACTGTTGCAGCGGGAATCGGTGCCGGATTGATGGCAACCACCGCCATTGCCGGCAATCCCTATGCGCCGTACAAGGATGTAACCCTGGTGGTGAACTTCCCGGCGCATCCCCACTATGATGCGGTGATGAAGGTTCTGCCGAAGTTCACGGAGGAGACCGGCATAAAGGTCGAAGTTGATCTGCTGCAGTATCTGGCCATGCGCCAGAAGCAGTCACTCGAGTTGACTAAACCAGTCGGAGATTATGATCTACTGGCCTATGTGGTGTTTTCCAAGGCTGACTATGTTGCGGCCAACCAGATAGAGCCTCTGGCACCGTTTTTTATGAACCCGAAACTTGCCGATCCCAATTATGATCCTGAAGACCTGATTGACGGGTATGTTCAGAATATTGGCGTTGCCGGCGGAAAGAAAGGATATCTTCCCGGCCCGACCGGTGCCTTGTACGGAATCCCCTTCGGCTCTGAAACATCTATCTTTGCCTATCGTAAGGATATCTTTGAGAAACATAAGCTGAAAGTCCCGGAAACCTACGACGAGCTTTTGGATCTCACCTGCAAGATCAAAGATCTCGAGCCGGGTATGGCTGGTCTTACCTCCCGAGGTGCTTCCGGTCATCAGACTTCACATGCCTTCCTGCTGCACCTTGCCCCTCTTGGCGGAAGGGTTTTCGATGACAACTGGAATCCTACCGTGAACAATGAGGCAGGCATTCAGGCCGGCGAAGCTTTGAAAAAAATCCTGGCCTGCGGGCCGGAAGGCGGCACCTCCTTTGGCGATGCTGAAATGAAGACTGCCTTCCTGCAGGGAAAAGCGGCAATGTACCTGGACACGACAATCATTGCCGGTATAGTGGACGATCCGGAAAAATCCAAGATTGTTGGCAAAGTTGGCTATGCTCTGCACCCCAAAGGTGTCCGCCGGGGTTCTCAGACCGGCGGCTTTGGCATCGCCATCCCGAAAAATGCCCAGCATAAAGAGGCGGCCTTTCTGTTGATGCAATGGCTCACCTCCAAACGTGTCGATAAAATGATTGCACTGGAAGGCGGTAACCCGTCCCGTTTTTCAACCCACGCTGACCCTGATGTCAACGCCAAGTACCCGCACATGAAGATATTCGGAGAAGCGTTGAAATATGCCGATCCGGACTGGCGTCCGATTATCCCGACCTGGGGAGAGATTAACGAAAATCTGGGTACCACCCTTTCCAAGGCGATGACC
>JAHEMX010000289.1 GCA_024643445.1 Desulfobulbaceae bacterium
TGGGTACAAAACCTGATGGTTTCAGGTTTCCAGCCCGGAATCGCATTATTGCGGGTCTCTGCCTGGGAGTGGTTGTGGTCGAGGCAGCCAGAAAATCCGGTTCCATGATCACGGTCCAGTATGCTTTGGAGGAAGGACGTGAGGTATTTGCGGTACCCGGGCAGATCGACTCGGTAAAAAGCAGTGGCACCCACTGGCTGTTGCAACAGGGTGCATCGCTTGTTGTTTCGGCAGATGATATCCTGGATCATCTGCCCCTTCATGCATTTTCCAGAGAAAGTGCTGCCTCGCGGCCAGTTGCTGATCCGGAGATCGACGAGGAGTCATTATGGCTGCTTTCCCTCATTGAACCATATCCGATGCGTCGGGACGAGTTGCTCCAGCGCGCCGGATTCAGCCCGGCGCGTTTAAGTGAGATGCTCCTGCTGCTGGAACTCGACGGGCTGGTAGAATTGCTGCCCGGCGATGAATTGCGGAAGATCTTGCCCGTTTAGCTATGCCTATTGTGTGTTAGCGTCATATGGTCATGCTGTGCTCCTCAACCCAAAGGTACCCTGATGAAAGAATTGCTTATTGCGCCATCCATCCTGTCCGCGGATTTTGCCGAGCTCGGCGCTGAAATAAAGGCTGTTGTTGCGGGGGGAGCAGATGTTATCCATGTGGATGTCATGGATGGACATTTTGTGCCCAATATCACCATCGGGCCGCTTATTGTTCGAGCTGCCCGGCGAGTCACCGACAAACCGCTCGATGTTCATCTGATGATCAGTAACGCTGACAGCTACATAGATCAATTCGCTGCCGCGGGGGCCGACTGGATAACGGTGCATGTGGAGGCCTGCACGCACCTGCAGCGCACGGTTGCACGCATCAGGGAACACGGGCTGAAGGCCGGGGTTGTCCTCAACCCGGCAACATCGCTTGGCACCATCGAGTATGTTCTCGATGACATAGACCTGGTCATGCTGATGAGTGTCAATCCCGGTTTCGGCGGGCAATCGTTTATTCCGGCAACCCTGAAAAAAATCACCCGTCTCAAGGCTCTCATCGACGAACGGGGGCTCGGTATCGGGATAGAAGTTGACGGTGGGGTGAGTCCGGCAACTATCTATGACATTGCCCGGGCCGGTGCCAATATATTTGTGGCCGGTTCAGCAATATATGGCTGTGATGTCTATGGACCGATCATCAGCCGGTTAAAACGTGAGGCCGAACGCGGCAGAGCCGATTCGGCCTGAGCTCTATGAGGCTAAAATTATGGATACTGATGTGAGCCGGAGCCCTTCCTGGCAAAAACTTGCAGCTCTTGCCCGACAGCCCTACGATCTTCGACAGGACCGTGGTCTGGGTGCCTCCCGGAGGATTGACAAAATGGTATGTAAATCTGCCGGGTTGCGCCTGCTCTATGCAACCCAGCGAATAGATGACGAAGTTCTTATAGCGTTTCAGCAATTTGCTGATGAACACCGCCTGGTCGAGCGCTACAGGCAGATGCGCCGGGGGGCAGTGATCAACAGGATTGAAGGATGGGCCAGTGAGAACCGGCAGGTGCTGCACACCTCGTGCAGGGATATTTTTTCAACGACACCCGCTGAACCTCAATCAGCAGCCCAGGCGCGGAGTGAGTTTGATAAACTGAGAGCTTTCCTGGCTGAAATTGACGATGGTCGAATCCGGGGAAGCAATGGTGATAGTCTCACGACGATGATCAACGTCGGCATTGGCGGTTCGGATCTTGGCCCCCGGGCGATCTATGAAGCATTGAAAGCCTTCCGCCGCAAAGACAGAAATGTACACTTCATCGCCAACGTCGATCCCGATGACGCCGCCGAGGTTTTGGCTTCCGTCGATTTGGCCCGGGCACTGGTTATTGTTGTTTCAAAGAGCGGAACGACCCTTGAGACCCTGGCCAATGAGGAGCTGGTTCGAGCAGCATTTCTGGCGGCGGGTCTTGATCCCGGCAGACATTTCGTGGCTGTTACCGGAGACGGCAGTCCGATGGATGACCCGGCGCGCTACCTGCGCACCTTTTTGATGTTCGATTACATCGGCGGACGATACAGTGTCACGTCGATGGTGGGCTGTGTCACCCTTGGCTTTGCCCTCGGTGTTGAACAACTCAGTGCCTTTCTCTCCGGTGCACATGAAATGGATGAGCTGGCCGAGAATCCGCGAGTGGCCGACAATATGCCGCTGCTGCTTGCCCTTCTCGGGTTGTGGAACCATAATTTTCTTGGTTATCCGACCCTGGCAATTCTGCCATATAGTCAGTCGCTGCACCGCTTTCCAGCCCATCTGCAGCAATGCGACATGGAGAGCAACGGCAAGTCCGTGACCACAGCCGGCACGAGGGTTACGGTACAGACCGGGCCGATCATCTGGGGGGAACCGGGAACAAATGGTCAACATGCCTTTTATCAACTGCTCCACCAGGGAACGGAGATTGTTCCCGCTGAATTCATCGGCTTTGTCTCGTCCCAGTATGATCATGATATAGCCATTGACGGCACGACATCCCAGCAAAAACTGCTGGCCAACCTTCTGGCCCAGGCACTGGCACTGGCGACCGGCCAGGAAGATGAAAACCCGAACAGGTGTTTCGCGGGTAATCGTCCGAGTTCTGTTATTATTGGAAAACGGCTCGATCCTCTGCATATGGGCAGGCTCCTGGCACTGTATGAGGCCAAGATCGTCTTTCAGGGTTTTGCCTGGCACATAAACTCGTTTGACCAGGAGGGAGTGCAGCTTGGCAAGGTGCTGGCCGGCCGCTTTCTGGCATGCATGAAAGCCGGGCTAAAAGATGATCCATCCGTTGAGAATCAAATGCTCGTGGCACTAGATAAATAAGGGTTGTCCCACATTAATCAAGGCTGAATCACTGTTCATTTTCAGGCCCAAAACCGTTGCTTTTTTGTTGACAAAAAAATCGTTCGGTTATATCCTCATCTGCTACGTGATTATTCATGGGTTTAGTGTTTGGTTCCCTTCTTTTTCCCGGATTCGGGAGCGGGGGAACGGATGAAAAGGGTAGTCTCGTCTTTTCTGCAAAATACTTGCTCTGTAATAAGATTTTATTGGTTAGGGGAGAAGTTTAAACCGCAATTTTAAGGAGGAAATCATGGCGAAACATGAGACACCCTTGTTAGACCAATTGGAGAGCGGCCCCTGGCCGAGCTTCGTGAGCGATCTGAAGGATCAGGCCAAGAGAAAGCCTGAAGTCTATGACATCCTTGGTCAGCTCGAATTGTCCTACAAAGACAGGATTACCCACTGGAAGCACGGCGGCATCGTCGGTGTTTTCGGTTATGGCGGCGGTATTGTCGGGCGTTACTCTGATGTCCCGGATCGCTTTCCCGGTGTTGAGCACTTTCACACCGTTCGTGTTGCCCAGCCGTCTTCAAAATATTATTCCACCGATCATCTGCGCAGGCTGATGGATATCTGGGAGAAGCATGGATCCGGCGTTACGAACTTTCATGGTTCTACCGGCGACATCATTTTTCTTGGTACCAGGACTGAACACCTTGAACCGCTCTTCTGGGATCTGACCCACGATATGGGCCAGGATCTCGGCGGTTCCGGATCCAACCTTCGTACACCGGCCTGCTGTCTTGGCCAGTCCCGCTGCGAATGGGCCTGTTATGATACCCAGGAAACCTGTCACAGCCTGACCCTGCACTACCAGGACGAGATTCATCGTCCGGCCTTTCCCTATAAATTCAAATTTAAATTCTCCGGCTGCCCGAATGACTGTGTTGCTGCGATTGCCCGTTCCGACATATCCGTTATTGGTACCTGGAAAGACAATATCCGTATTGACCAGGCTGCCGTGAAAGAATATATCGCCGGCAACTATCCCGCGAATGGCGGTTCGCACAGCGGCCGCGACTGGGGTAAGTTCGATCTTAAAAAGGAAGTCATTGATCTCTGTCCGACCCAATGCATGTGGATGGAAGGTGGCAAACTGAAAATTGACGACAAGGAATGTACCCGCTGCATGCATTGTATCAATGTCATGCCACGTGCCCTTCGTCCGGGTGCTGAGCAGGGCGCAACCATCCTGGTCGGAGCCAAGGCGCCGATCCTTGATGGTGCCCAATTCGCCACGCTGATTGTGCCTTTTATGACGATCTCCAAGGAAAATGATTTCGAGGAACTCATCGATTTTATCGAGAAGGTCTGGGACTGGTGGATGGAAGTTGGCAAAAACCGTGAGCGCGTTGGTGAGACCATGCAGCGTATCGGATTGCCCACCTTTATCAAGGTCATGGGTGTCGAACCGATTCCTCAGATGATCAAGGAACCGCGTTCCAATCCTTATGTCTTCTGGGCCGAGGAAGAGGTTGAAGGCGGTTTTGAGCGTGATGTCGAGGAGTTCCGTGCGCGTCATGCGGCCTAGGCTTACAGACGATTAACGGTAGCGTTTACACTATATATAGAGGAGAGTTATCATGGGATATAATCCGGAAAAACCGATGGAAGGCCGCATCACCGATCTTGGCCCGCCTTACTACGAGCAGTTCCTGCCACCTGTCATCAAAGAGAACAAGGGCAAATGGCTCTGGCATGAGATCCTTAAGCCCGGCGTCCTGATGCACAAATCAGAGACCGGTGACGAGGTCTACACCATTCGTGTGGGTTCCCCTCGCCTGGTCACTGCGGTCAGAATACGCGAGATCTGTGATATCGCTGACAAACATTGCGGCGGTTATCTGCGTTTTACCACCAGGAACAACATTGAGTACATGGTTGACTCAAAAGACAAGGTTCAGCCGCTTCTTGACGATCTGGCCAGCCGCGGCAACAAGTTCCCCGTGGGCGGAACCGGTGCCGGCGTCACCAATATCGTGCACACCCAGGGCTGGATTCACTGTCACACCCCGGCAACGGATGCCTCAGGTCCGGTCAAGGCGGTGATGGATGATCTGTTCGACTACTTCACCTCCATGAAGCTGCCGGCCCAGGTCCGTATCGCGCTGGCCTGCTGCCTGAACATGTGTGGTGCCGTTCATGCCTCTGATATCGCTATCCTCGGCATCCATCGCAAGCCGCCGATGATCGATCACAAGCGTATTACCGGCGTCTGTGAGCTTCCGCTGGCAGTCGCGTCCTGTCCGCTTGGTGCGGTAAAACCGGCAAAAGTGGAGATGGACGGTCAGGAAATCAAGACGGTCAAGGTAAACGTTGAACGCTGCATGTTCTGCGGCAACTGTTATACCATGTGTCCCGCCATGCCTTTGGCGGATCCGGAAGGTGACGGTATTGCAATTCTGGTGGGTGGTAAAATATCAAACTCCCGTTCAATGCCGAAATTCTCCAAACTGGTTATTCCATTTCTGCCCAACAATACCCCCCGCTG
>JAHEMX010000290.1 GCA_024643445.1 Desulfobulbaceae bacterium
CCACTTGACGAACTTATCAACATTGTAGATACACTGGGTCTGGACAAACTGGGCGCCGCAGGCGATTTTCTTGGCCAGTCGGGGCACCCGTATCTTGTAGGGATCGCCAAACGGGTTTGCCGCGGCACCTACAAAAAAGCTTGGCGGTTCCTTGATTACGTCGCCACTGAGGAATTTCCCCTCATCACACATATGCCTGACGGTCTGTACGAGCTGCATCGAATCGAGATCGAAGACGTTGGCAGCCTGGGGGTTGTCACCGAAACTCTGGTGATCCCCTGAAAGACAGAGAATATTATTGATGCCAAAGGATGCGGCTCCAAGAATATCACTCTGCAGCGCGATCCGGTTGCGGTCCCGGACTACCATCTGCAGGACCGGATCAAGCCCCTGCTGCTTGAGATGAATACAGGCGGCCAGGCTGCAAAGCCTGGTCACCGATGTCTGGTTGTCGGTAACATTAATGGCATCGACATGATTCTTGATCATATGCCCCTTTTCAATTACGTGCGAAGCATTACTGGAACGGGGAGGACCACACTCGCTGGTCACGGCCTGGTGTCCGCTCTTCAGTACCTTTTCGAGTCTGCTGCCGGTAATCGTCTCCCCCATTAGAAGTCCTCCAGTTTAAACGAGCGAGGTCCGCCGGACCGGTCTTTCGACCAGTCTTTTATCGGAATCACTTTCTCATAATCATTAAGTCGTCCAAGGGCCTCGAGGCGATCGATGACCAGCTGCCAGGCACAGTCCGTATTCTTTGAAATCTCACACTTGCCGGTCGTGGAGCCGCCGCAGGGGCCATTGAACAGTCTTTTGGCACAGCGACTAACCGGACAGACGCCACCGGTAATGCCAAGCACGCAATCGCCGCACGCCTGACATTTCTCGGTAAATACGCCGGTTGCCATGACATCACCGAGAAATGTCGTGTTCAGGGCGGGATAGATCGGCTTATCCTTGTACTTTGAAGCCATGAACTGAACCCCGATACCACAGGCGAGGCTGAGAACGGCCTCGGATTTCTGGATCAGATCTTCTGTCTTTTCAAAAAACTCATGCTCGCATTGCCGTTCGATACCGCTGTCGATGATCTCGATATCGATCCCTTCCTGGCTCGCCCTCATCTTGAGTTGCGAGGCGAGAATGCCGGCCTCCTTGTTGCCGCCCTGGTGGCAGACGGCGACACAGGTGTTGCAGCCGTATACCGTCAGCTGCTTATGGTCCTTAATCATCTCCCATATTTCTTCAAACGGCTTCTGTTCCCCTACGATCATAGCGTCTTAACTCCTTCTTCAATAGGCGACGGCTGGGTTTCTTGTTTTTTTGACATTTTCTTCTTTAATGCCAACCATATAGGCGATGGTCCCAGTCTAATAACCTTTTCTGAGAACTCGGTACATATTTCTGCCCAGCGCGGCCCCTGTGCCGCTGACAGATTATAAAAATGTAATCTTTCGGGATTGACGCCGACGGTCGTCAGTCGTTTTTTCACCTGCTGGACTCTTTTTGCTGCGTTGGTATTTCCTTCCAGGAAATGACATTGACCGGGAAGTCAGCCGGCAACGAAAACGCCGTCTATACCTCTCTCAAACGCACGCATAACGTAGATTTGATCTAGCTTGCCGGTACAGGGCAACCTGACCACCTTGACGTTTGGAGAGTAGGAAAGCCGCATTACCCCGGCCAGGTCGGCGGCGGCAAAGGCACAATAATGACAAGCAAACGCTATGATATTGGCCTTCCAATCCGCCGGAATCTCCCCAACCGGTTTCTCGGGATTCACCAGCTCCTCTTTGACTTCTTCGCCAGGTGCCATTGTGTATCATCCTCCTGGTTTGAGCTTCAGCCGATTTCGGTTACCGAATCGATCATTGCTAAAATCTGATCATCTCTGAAAAAATTAACCTGGAATGCCTTGGCCGGACAGACGCCGGCACAAATACCGCATCCGGTGCATTTCACCTCGTTGTGGCTGACCATGCCATCCTCATCAATGAAAGGGGAACCGAACGGACAGGCCCTGAAACAGGCAAGACAAGACATGCACATATCCCGGTTATGCTTTGAGACGATACCTGACACGGTCAGCTTTTCCTTGGACAGCAAGGCCCCGGCCCGGCCTGAGGCGGCCAGCGACTGGCTGATCGTCTCTTCAAGGTTTTTCGGGGCGTGTGCCAGGCCGGCCAGGAAAAAGCCCTCACTGGGAAAATCCACCGGTCTTAGTTTCACGTGGGCTTCCATGAAGAACTCGTCGACGTTACAGGTCAGCTTGTATTTCTTGGCGAATTCCATCGCATCGGGCTGCGGTCTCAGGCCGGTGGAAAGGACCACATAATCGGCGTCAATGACCATCTGCTTGCCGAGCACCTTGCCCGGCAGGCTCACCCTGCATCGCTCTCCGGAGGTCTCCACAATAGGTTTTTCGTCCGGAGTATAGAGCAGGAACAGCACGCCGAGATCACGCGCCTGCTTGTAATAATCCTCTTTCAGCCCATAGGCCCGAATATCTCGGTAGACGATGACAACCGTTGCCTCCGGCTGCTTCTTCTTGATGGCGATGCTGTTTTTCAGGGCATCCTGGCAACAGATCCTCGAGCAGTAGTTGGTCGGCTCTTCCCGCGACCCGACGCATTGAATCATCACATAGGTTTCACCGGCTGCCGGCTCACGCCCGGCCAGCAGGTCCTCGAGCTCGCGCTGGGTGATGACCTTGTCGGAGTCGTTATAGCCGTATTCGGTTGGTACATATTCAATGCCGCCGGTGGCGATCAGGATGGCACCGTGTTCAATGCTCTCTCCGTTGGCCAGCCTGGTGTTGAAGTTGCCGACGAAACCGTCGGTCGAATCGACAACCGTGCCGGTATGCATGGTGATGGCAGGATTATCCGCCACACGGGCGATAACATCTGCCAGGTAGGCCTGGACGTCATCGCCTTCAAGATTACGGCGCACTCTTCTCAACAGGCCGCCAACCTGCTCTTCACGCTCGACCAGGTGGACATGGTAGCCCTGCCGGGTAAGCGACAGGGATGCATTGAGGCCGGCAATACCGCCACCGACTACCAGGGCCGCGTGGTTGACGCCGACCGAATTCTGGCTGACCGGATCAAGCAGCCGTGCCTTGGCCACATTCATGTTGGTAATCTGAATGGCCTTGTCCGTGGCAACCTCCTTATTGTCCTTGTGAACCCAGGAGCACTGCTCCCTGATATCCGCCAGTTCAAACAGGAACCTGTTGAGGCCGACCTCCCTGATGGTATCCATGAAAAGAGGCGAATGCGTCCGGGGGGTGCAGGAGGCGATAACAACCCGGTTCAACCCTTTCTCCCTGACCAGTTCCTTAACCTTTGCCTGGCCATCCGGCGCACAGGCATACATGATCGTCTCGGCGTGGGCTACTCCAGCCTGCCCGGCCGCGGCATCCGCCACTTTCTGGACATCAACGGTGCCGGCGATATTCACCCCGCAGTGGCAGATAAAAACACCGATTTTGGGATCTTCCGCCGTAATATCACGTTCCGGGGGCAGCACGACTTCCACGACCTCGGTGCCCCTGCTTTCTCCCAGCAAGGACATGGCTGAGGCCGCAGCACCGCTGCCCTGGATAACCGTTTCCGGAATATCCTTGGGCCCCTGGTAGATTCCGGCCACGAAAATCCCCTTTCGGCTGGTTTCTACCGGATTCAGTTTCGATGTTTTGGCAAAACCGTGTTCATCGGCCTCAATCCCGAAAATCCGGGCGAACGCCAGGGAATCTTCCCGGGGCTCAAAGCCCATCGACAGGATGGCCATATCGAACTCTTCATTAATCCTCCGGCCCTCTTCATCGATATAGTGAATGATCAGGTTACCCGTCTGATGATCCTCGACAATCTCGGAAACCATGGCACGTCGATAAATGGTCCCGCTGTCGTTCTTGGCCTTGTCGATGTATTTATCGAAATCTTTGCCAAAGGCCCTCAATTCCATATAAAAGACCGTCGCCTGGACCCCGGGGTCGTGCTCTTTTGCTATGATCGCCTGTTTGGCGGCATACATGCAGCAGACAGAGGAACACCAGCTGTTGGCATTGTGACTGTTCCGGGAGCCGACACACTGGATCCAGGCCAGCCGCTTCGGGTGCTCCTTGTCGGTCGGGCGCTGAACTTCACCGCCGCAGGGGCCCGAGGCGGAAAGCAACCGCTCAAACTGCAGCGCGGTTACCACATTTTTTATCCGTCCGTAGCCGAACTCCTGGCGAATGGCCGGGTCATAGGTTTTCAGGCCGGGCGTCAGAACAATGGAGCCGACATGTAATTCGAACTGCTTGTCAGTGTCTTCGAAATTGATGGCGACGGCATCGCAGGCCTTCTCGCACTTGCGGCAGACACCCTTGGTCAGATAGAGACAATGTTCCCTGTCAATCGCCCGGGTATTCGGCACGGCCTGGGGGAAAAGCGCATAGATCGCCTTGCGGTTATCGAGTCCCTGGTTAAAACTATTGGTAACCCTGGACGGACAAGCCGGTTCACAGGCACCGCAGCCGGTGCAGCGATCGGGATCGACGTAGCGGGCCTTCTGTTCCAGGGTGACGGTAAAATTCCCTTCTTCACCGTCAACCGCCAGAACACTGGCAAGGGTATGCATCTTGATATTGGCATGGCGGCTGCTTTCGACCATGCGCGGTGAAATCATGCACATGGCACAGTCGCCTGTAGGAAACGTCTTGTCGAGCCGGGACATGGTACCGCCGATTGACGGCTCATCATTGATCATGTGAACCATCAGACCGCTGCTGGCCAGATCGAGGGCTGCCTGCATCCCCCCGATTCCAGAGCCAACAACCAGCACTGATCCTACCCTGTCGCCTTTACCTTTCTGTACGGGGGCACTACTTGTCAAAACGCGGTCCTCCTTCAGATCAGCCCCTGCCTGCTGACGTATCCAGCTACTTTACTTCTTCCAGCAAGGAATGGAGCACTGACCAGGTTAATTCGAGTAGACAATCGTTCAGTCTGCACAGTACAACGTTTCGCATTATCGTGGAATTTTCGTAGTATGACAATCTCTTTTTTGTCACGTGCTATCCCGCCACTGCCTCACCACGGTTATAGAGCTGTATTATTGATTATTTTGCTCACATATCAATTATGTTTCGGTATCGATGCACTAATCCTGAAATAGAAATCATAGGAGAAATGGGGAGGACGTTTGCAGCAAAACGACCGGCAGACATTTACTGCTTTTGGGGTGTCGGGAATCTCTCCGCCCCGAACCAGAAAAAGCGTATCACCGGCTCCCAAGAAGGTACAGCAAGCAATACCGAAACGACAAGGCGGAACCCTCAGTCGATCG
>JAHEMX010000291.1 GCA_024643445.1 Desulfobulbaceae bacterium
CAGTTCAATATTTTCCTGGGCCAGGGTCTGATAGAGGTACTCGTTGCCCATTTTGCGCATCGGCTCTCCGCAGCACTTCTCTTCTTTACCTAAAATTCCCACCGCGACGCCCGCCGCCTGGCAGAGCTTCACAAAGCTTCTGGCTATGGCAATATTTCTCTTGTCAAACGAGGCGTAACAGCCGACGAAGTAAAGGATATCGACATTCTTGCCCTCCGCCAGCGTCACGATGCCCAGATCTGCAGCCCAGTCCCCCCTTGAAGCATAGCCGCTGCCGAGCGGATTGCCATTGACCTCGGTCTGTTCCATCGCGGTCATGACTTCCTCGCCGGGAAACTCGCCCTCCATCAGCACCATGCTGCGCCGCATCTCGACAATCTTGCCGACATGCTCAACTGCTGCCGGACAGATTTCCTGGCAGGCGAGACAGGTGGTACACGACCACAGTACATCCTTGGAAATGGTTGCGATCAAATCACCCTTCGGGTCATTGAAGGCCATCTCGCCGATCTGGTTCACCACTTTCATCGGCGAGAGCGGCTTGCCGCTGTTATAGGCGGGACAGCGATCCTGACAGCGCTTACAGAGTGTGCAGGCATCAGCATCGAAGATATCTTTCCAGTACAGGTCAGCCACCGCGGTTGCCCCGAATTTCTCAGCACCCTCATCCTCAAGATCAAGGCTCACCAGTTTACCCTTCGGACCATGGTCGGCAAAAAGGTAATTGGCGCTGGTGGTCAGGATATGGCGGAGCTTGGTAGTGGGGATCAAGATGATAAATCCCATCACCAGGAGCAGGTGAAACCACCAGGTATACTTATGCAGGGTACGGAGTCCCTCCTCGCCAAGGCCGGCAAGCATCTTGGCAACCGCGAGACCGACAGGGGACCACGGGGCCACCGGACCGCCAAGTTCGGTTACGGCCATGCGGGCACCTTCAATGACAAAACCGGTGATCAGGATAACAAAGAGGAGTCCATGCATCACACCATCGTCTCGTTTTGTTTCCAGCCCTTCGGGCTTTATGACATAGCGCCGGTAGAAAAGCGCACCGAGCATGATGATTGCGACCAGCCCGGCACCATCAAGGATAACGGAAAACAGCTTGTAGAAGGTGCCCTTGAGGAACACGTAATCGAAGAGAAGATCGGTGAAGTCAGCCTGAATGACAATCAGGGTCGTACCGATGAAAAGCAGGAAGAATGACCAGAAAAAAAGTGCATGAAAGAGACCCGGCCAGAGAACACGACTCACTTTTTTCTGCAGCAGCACGTTCTTTAGCATGTCGGTGATCCGCGTCCCGATCGTATCAAGACGATCAAGCGAACGGCCCTGGCGATACACCGCCCGGCGCTGCAGGAAGGCCCTGACCAGCAAGGCAAGTGAAACAAGGACAAGGATATACATCGGCACCAGGGTCCAGGCGCCGTGACCAACATTCCAGTATATCTCCCGGGTAAACTCCATTCGACTCTCCCTCCTGAAATTACTGCAGAAACCGGACTGGTAAAGGTTGTTCGGTCCTTACATGATCTGTTATAAATAATGTTTACGTTAAGGTCAACAGGAAAGAGCGGGTATTCGCGACTATAGCAGAAAAGCTCATTACTCTATAAACATAAACTTATTTCGTTTGACATGATATCCCCTGGCATGCTAATTTACCTGCATATGTTACGTAAAGGTAAAGCATGTTACTCCCGACCGGATTGACAACGACTAATCCGGTCTCCCAACCATCCATTATACTCCCATCCGGCCAGGGTGCCTAGCGGTAGTGGACGGATAATCAGGCAAAAAGACGGTAAAAAGCAGGATTGTGGCATGACAAAAGATGACGCAAAATCGGTACAGATTGGCGAGCTCGCCAGGCAGCTCAATATCACGACCCGGACCATCCGCTATTACGAAGAAATAGGGTTGATGGGTACAAATGGCCGTCTAGGCGGCAGTACCAGGAATTACAACAAAAATGATATCCTGAGACTGAAGTTCATCCTGAAGATGAAAGGCATGGGTATCTCGTTAAAAGAAATACAGGAACTATCCGAAATATTTGATATTAATGACCAGAATTTTACTACCATCACCCCTAAGCTCATAGAGATCCTCGACCATCACATCGCCCGGGTCGATGAAAAAATGGCCAGCCTCTCCTCTCTTCGCAACGACATTGTCGCCTATCGTGTCCGGATCATGGCTTTCCTGCAAGACGGCACCACCTCCTGATACCTTGCGGCCCCTCTCTCCTTTCCCTGCCTTTGCCTGCCTCCTTCCAAGTTGTGTAGGGGCGCACATGGCGTCATCTCGACTGAGAACGGCCGTCTTTTGATAATGGTTTATTTATCTTGCCATCGATACGCTGTTCGGCTAGCATTTGTCCATACCTGACATCTTTTATCCATACCTAACGGAAACCGGCCAGCCTGCATTGCTCCCAGAGAATGGGGGCGGCAGCAATTGGCATGGTCGTCAACCGATCCGATAAAAATCCATGATGGACAGAATAATGAAACGAACAGGCACATGCATCATCGCACTCTTTGTTATACTTTTCTGCGTCTCCGTCGGCTTCACCCATGAAGACCAGTCACACACCGTTTATGTCAAGGCTCCGGTCAGCATCGGCAATATCGGCATTCAAAATCTGGTTGTCGGCATCTCCTATGATACGGTTTTCAAGGATACCGAATTTCTGCAATCGCCGGAATATCTCAGCTTCATAAACGGGATCAAAATCGAACTCCAGGGAATTGCCATGAATGAAATACTTGCACATCCCTATTTAACACTGGAAACGATAGCAACGTTGACAACGGCGATACAGTCAAAGATAAACGAGATGATAGAGAGCAGGCTCCATGCTCGTTTCCCGGACAGGCAGATCGCTATTCCCGTCTCCATATCCAGGGTAGAGTTTTATTCTACCGAGCGATCCACCTTGTCCATCAATAGAAGTGATTTCTAGTTAATTCTCAGGCGTGCTCTCTGAGATAAAGAACCAGCATGGATAAATGTGCGATCATCACCGGTGGTGGAAGCGGCATTGGCAAGGCTGTCGTGGAAGCTCTGAGCAGGGAAGGAACGAATGTTGTCGTAGCCGACAGGGACGAGGAAAAAGGAGGCCGGGTGGCCAGGGAGCATGGCGGCCTGTTTGTCGGTGTTGACCTTGCCGCAGAGGCATCCTGTCGCACGCTGATCGACAAAACGATCAGCCGGTATGGCCGCGTCGATATCCTGATAAATAATGCCGGGTTTCAGCACGTGGCTCCCCTGGAAGATTTCCCGGAAGAGCGGTGGCAGACCATGCTCGCCCTGATGCTGACGGCACCCTTTCTGTTAACCAAATATGTCTGGCCGAATATGAAAGAACGGGGCTGGGGCAGAATCGTCAACATCGCCTCGATTCATGCCCTGGTGGCATCCCCGAACAAGGTCGCCTACATCTCTGCCAAACATGGACTGATCGGGCTTACCCGAACCGCAGCTCTCGAAGGAGGCCCGCACGGCATTACCGTAAACGCCCTGTGTCCGGCCTATGTGAGGACGCCCTTGGTGGAAAATCAGATTGCCGACCAGGCCAGGGTGCATGGCCTCCCCGAAGAAGCGGTGGTTGAGCAGATCATGCTTAAACCGGCTGCCATCAAGAAGATCATCGAACCCAGGGAAATCGCCGATCTCACAGCCTATCTCTGCTCGGAGAAGGGACGCTCGGTTACCGGCGCCTGCTGGACCGTGGATTGCGGCTGGACGGCGCAATAGCATGCGTGGCCGATCGGCGGCAGGAGCAGCAAGAAAACCTGGCTGCCCGTCACCCCTTCATTGAGGCGTATCGAGTCCGAGCGGTTCAAGAATATCTGCGCTGAAGCGCCTGGAAATCTGATTATCGGGATAAATACCGATACCAGCGGAAAGAGCCCTTATTTTCTCGGCCAGCAGCAGGTTATGTCCCCGGCAGGCAGCACGGGCGCTTTCAATTGACCGCCATTCGCCGCACTGCTGAAATTCCTGCCAGGCGGCAGCCATCTCCGGGAACAATGTTGCCCTCAGTCCATCGAGAAATCCGACATAAAAACCAAGCGTCGCGCCCCGCTGTTCCCTGATAATATGAGCGAGAAGCCCCCGGGGGTGGGTATCGGCCAGAATATCTTTTACCGCCCGGCAGACAAACTCGATGACCGACCCCGGGAATTTTCCGACCATGGCCTGCAGGGTCCGGCTGTCAAGGGTTGTCTGCAGTATCTCGCCAACTTCATGATAGATGAAGAGGTCCATTTCCTCATCGACAATCGTGTCCAGGGTTCTCTTGAATGTTTCCTGGTCGAGGCCGCCTTCGTCTAGTATTCCATAGTGCTTATAGGCGTATTGAAGCGCCCCCCTGCGGGAAGAACGCAGTTCCTGGACCTGGTCCCAGAAAAAGAAGCGCAGGGGCTCCCTCCTGATGATGATAGTGCCGTCCTGCACCAGGGCAAAGGGGCTGGCCATCTCCCGGGCACCTTCCTTTCCCAGCACGATAACCGGACACCCTTCAATGTTCTTTCGCTCCCGTTCCCTGGCGAGAAAAAAGACGGCTTTCAGCGAACGGCCGTAACCGGCGCCGTAGAGAATTTTCTTTCCCTGCAGCACAGCGTTTACCGCGGCCAGATCGTAGGGTGATCGCTGTCTGCCTTCGACCGGCAGGTCCCGGTAGGAAGCGCCGGCAATATCGGCCCAATAGTTCTCCTTTTTTTCAATCCAGTCCAGCAGCTCTCCTTTCTCAGGCTCGTCCCACGGTTCTATCCCCTGTTCCCATTTATACAGATTTCTCAGTTTGAGCAGCAGGGAACACATCGAGTAGATGCCATGATCCCTCGCGTCCGAGAGGTCGCAATTGTACCGGATGTTCTCGACAAGAGCGGACTGGTGTGCAGGAAGTTTCATGAGGCGGATATTGCTTGGTTTGAGGTGCCCATATCACCCGTCACCGGGGAAAGATATCTGCACGGACCTGCTTCAAGACCGGAAATCGCGCGCGAATTTCCCGCAGGGCTTCAAGGTCAAGCTCGGCGGTTATGGCTCCCACGCCATCGACCGCCTGGGCGACAACGAGTCCCCAGGGATTAATAACCATGCTCCGGCCAAAGCAGAGATGATCAGGAGGAATGGCACCCCACTGGCCCGCTGCGGCAACCCAGCAGACATTTTCTATGGCCCGGGCCCGCAGCAATACCTCCCAGTGATCCCGCCCGGTCTGCAGGGTATAGGCCGCCGGCAGCAGAAGCACCTGCGCCCCCAGGTGCGTCAGGCGTCGGAACAGTTCCGGAAAGCG
>JAHEMX010000292.1 GCA_024643445.1 Desulfobulbaceae bacterium
CATGTCAAAGTCTTTATAGTCACGGAAGAGAAGGTCCTTGGCAGAAACACCGGCAACTGCCGATTTGGCCTTGAGCATATCCATGAACAATGCATCGGTATCGCTTACCCCGCTGACCTTCTTGAGATCTGCCACGGCAGCCTTGTCATCGGCGGTACAGGTAGGTGATTTGAAGTTTACCGTATCACTGAGGATGGCTGCAAGCATGCCGCCGGCTATGTTTTTTGGAATGGCTACGCCGGCATCCTTGAACATCTTGTTCAACACCGTACCGGTACAACCCACCGGTTCGGCACGGAAAAGAATAGGGCTATTGGTTGTCACATCACCGATCTTGTGATGATCAACAATGGCTACGACTTCAGCCTTGGCCAGATTTGCAGGACCTTGAGCAAGGTCACTGAAATCGACAAGGGCAAGTTTCTTGCCGGCTGCATCTGAAATCTTCTCGGGGGCAGAAAGACCGAAGCGATCCAGTACCAGTTTAGATTCCGGATTGAGCCCAGCGGCATCACATTGCATACACGCTTTGGCATCACTACCCTGAGCCTTTAAAAGAGCGGCAAAAGCGATAGCGGATGTTACAGAATCAGTATCCGGGCTTGAATGTCCTACTACACAGACTGTCATGTTTAATCCTCCTGATAAATTTACCTAACATTTTAAAAAAATATACCTGAAATAATGTCACTATTAATGACATTTACACCTTTTTTATCAGTCGCTTACCATAGTGTTTTCATGCGGGCGAGTCAAGCATAAAACAGATAACTCACACGCTTTTCATACTCCTCTTCCCCGGCTGATTTTTTATTCTAACCCGTTAATTCATATCTCTTTTTAGCACACTTGAATGCACCTATTTCATTCGTGACTTCTGTTAAGTGAAACAGTATATTGTCTGTCAAACAAATTTTAAGTAATTACCATTTAGTTGAGACCACATCAGAAACAATGGATAATCAAGAAACTGAGTCCGGCGGTAAACGGCGTTTGAAAAAAAAATCAGGTAACCGATTTCTTCTCCCCCTGATTCTCGTCATCCTGGTCATCCTTGGCGGTTATTTCCTGTTTTTTTCAGAATCCGCGCAAAAACTGAGGCCGCAATCTTCCCCTCCAGTTTCACAAGAATCCCTTACGACGCTTCCTCTGCCAGGCACGTCAACCAATGCTTCGCTTAAAAAGAATGAAGATCCGTCGATCCTGGCAGAGACATCCAGCCGGGGTGCTGAAACCAGTGTCTCAGCAAGCAGCACCGGCAGTGAGGGTGCCGGCTCTGCAGCGGATGTAAAACCTGCTACCCCTGCAGCGAACGCTGAGCGGGCTCCCGTTATTTCAGAACTGGATAATGAATGCCAGACACGAGGCGACAACGTCGCACAGTTCTTTGATCTGCTGGACACCAGGGAATATATTCAGGCGTTCGGTATCGAGGAAAAGAGCCGTGTTTATTTTCCTCGTCTGATCCAGAAGCTCGTGGATAATCCGCCAATTGTCAGCGGTGAAACAGACGACCTTTTCACGATTTTGCAGAACACTGCCCATTTCTTCCGCATCATCGGTAAAAAGAACATCCTCATTCTCAAAGGAATTCTTGATCGCGAAAAGGATACGTTTGAACAGACGCTTTCTGATTTCTACGAGCTGACGAAGCAACCCGACTGTCTGAAGAAACGGTTCGGTCTTGCGATAGATAAGGATCCGCTTTATCGCTATGCCGGTTTTTTTATCAACACCATGGGTGGCCGCCTGTACCTGTTTCGTCGGGACTCCATGTCACGGATGGTTGTCGGCTATTATGGCCTCCTTGTCATAGACCAGGCAAACCGAGAAGGACGAAACAGTTTTGGCATTGAAATAAAAACCAGCATCAACCGGTTAATCGAGGAAATAGAGTCGAGCAACATCAAGCTGAAGATGCGGGATCGGTATCTCGACACACTTTATTCTCTGAAAGAGAAATATCAATAAATGCGGGCTGGGGGCTGCCTGAAAAGCAAAGATTAACTGACGCCAACCAGCCATCACGATCACTTTTTCCCAAGTCTTTCCCCACACCGGCAAGCTCCGATGAATACAGCTACTTTTCTAAAGGATCTCTTTGATTTTATTGAGCAGTCTCCGACACCATTTCATGCTGCATCGATCATGTGCAGGAAACTTCTTTCCCGCGGTTTCCAGCAACTAGACGAGGGAGCAAAGTGGAACCTTAAACAGGGAAACAACTATCTTGTGACGCGAAATGGTTCGCTCATCGCCTTCAGTCTCGGTGCTATGAGTGCCCCTGCATCCGGTTTCAGGATAATCGGCGCTCATACTGACAGTCCCTGCCTGCAGATAAAACCCAGGATCAGAGAAAACCAGAGTCCCTACCTGGTTACCGGAGTGGAGAAATATGGTGGGGCTATCCTGCATACCTGGTTCGATCGTGATCTGTCACTTGCCGGCAGGGTCTCCTGTGTAGCAAAGAAGGGAGATGGTCGTTGCCTGCTTATTGATTTCAAGGATCCTGTTGCTTATATACCCAGTCTAGCCATGCACCTGGAGAGAACGGTAAACGAATCACTGGCGGTAAACGTGCACAACCACCTTTCTCCCATTCTTGCCCAGGGTGTTGATGGCAACCCACTCGACCTCACCACCATGCTGTCGCAACAGATAACCAGTCAGTACCCCGAATTGGAGGGCGCATCAATCCTTGGTTTTGAACTTTTTTGTTACGATCCTGCAAAACCTTCGATGATCGGTCTCAATAAAGATTTCATTGCAGCACCCCGGCTGGATAATCTGCTCAGCTGCCACATCGGTCTTGAAGCGCTCTGTCAGGCCGGTGAATCCTCTAACGCAATGCTCATTTTCACCAATCACGAGGAGATTGGCTCAACCAGCAGCAGCGGCGCTCTGGGCAGTTTTCCCGATGTCATTTTGTCCCGTATTCTTGGCAATACGGAAGAAAAATCGATATGCCTGCATCACTCCTTCCTACTCTCGCTCGATAACGCCCATGCAACCCATCCAAATTATCGGGATAAAACAGATAGTGACCATATGGTTCTGCTGAATCAGGGCCCGGTCATTAAAATCAACGCCAGTCAACGCTATGCGACAAATACTCAGAGTGCCTCACTCTTTCGCCTCATAGCTTCTGAGGCAGGTGTCAAGACCCAGGATTTTGTGATGCGAAGCGATATGGTCTGCGGCAGCACTATCGGCCCCCTTTCTTCTGCTCAGCTTGGCATTGAAACTGTTGATGCCGGAGTTCCAAGCTGGGGAATGCACTCGGTACGGGAAGTTACCGGTGTCACCGACCCGCTCCTGATGTACAGGACAGTCTGCCATTATCTTAACAGAAGCAGTCTGCCGAGATTTTCCCCGACCCAGGACTGATATCACTGTTTTTCGTTCTTGATAAGAATACAAGCATTATTTCGGTTATATATAACCGCATATAGTCAGCTTTATAGCGGAAAACTGCGCCGCGAACCCTGTGCGCATCACGGTGAATGTAAGTCCTTCATCTGCTCTATCCCATTGACTCTTCACGTGGATTTATGATGTTTCCACGAACAGGTGTCGAGCATTATCAAGGTTACCTGCGTAATTAATTAGTTAATTAATTATAGACTTTTGTTGCCAATCTCTTTATACTGTCAGCCATTTTTACTTTTTCATAGCAAACAAAAGGAGGATAAAGATGATCAAGCAAACACCGATCAAGATGCTGCTTGCTATTTTGCTGGTTTCACTGCTGTCTTATGGATGTGCGCAGGACACCACTTCATCCGGCCAGCAGTCAAAGCCTGCAGCCGCCCAGGCTCAGAAACAGAAGGAAAATGTCTTTACCGGTCCTATTGTCGGTAAGTCAAACAAGGCGAAAACCATTTCGATCTCGGTCGGCAAAGGCGACGACGCTAAAACCGTGATGCTTAGATTTGATGACAAAACCACCGGCCTTGAGCATGCGGAAAAAGGCGAGGCAGCAATCATTTCCTGGGAACAGCGGGGTGACGATAAGTTCGCTCTTTCGGTAAAACCAAAACTTGCCAAACTTCCCGAAGGCGTATCAGAAATCAAGGTAGACGAGCTGTACCAGCTTATTTCAGCCAAGACGCCAATGACGCTTGTTGACGCCCGTCCCGAGAGCAGATTCGCCCAGGCGCATCTGCCAGGCTCCATGAGCATACCGGTCGACGAACTCCAGGAAAAGAAGGCAACGGTCCTGCCGGAAGATAAAAACAAGCTCCTCATCTTCTATTGCGGCGGCTACACCTGAGGCATGTCAACTACAAACGCCGGTCTGGCGAAAAAACTTGGCTACAACAATATTCGTGTCTTTCTTGCTGGCGAACCCGCCTGGAGCAAGGCTGGATATCCCGTCTACGCCTCCAACGGGTATGTCAAAAATGGCAATATCGTTCTGATCGATCTGAGAACAGGTGGAAAAGCTGTGGACGCGAGAATTCCGCGCGCCATCCCCCTCACCTATGAACAGCTTGAGGATCGGATAGATGATATACCGAGGAACGCGCCCGTTGTGCTGTACAGTGATAACGAGGAAGATGTACTCGACGCCCTTGAAGAACTTCGAGATGAAGGATTCAAATCGGTCTCTCTCGTCTTTGGCAATTTCAAGGGCTGGGTCGATTCAGGGGGCACCGTTCAGAAAGGGCCTATTTTCACTACCGAGATCAAGTGGGAACGAAAGCTCGGCAAGGGTGAGGTATCCGTGGCCGAGTTCAGAAAGGCAACAAACGGCGAACTGAAAGACGTTTATGTAATTGATGCCCGCACCAAGGAAGAAATTGCCGAACTTGGCATATTCAAGAATACGGTCAATATTCCGTTGGACGAGATACCGAAGCGGGTTAACGAGCTGCCCAAGGACAAGCGGATTTTCGTCCATTGTTCCACCGGAGCACGGGCCGATCTCGCTTATCGCGTGTTGATTGAAAACGGCTATGATGCGAAGTTCCTGCTTCTTGACATCAGTGCCCCGGAATGTGATTGTCCGATCATCATGCCGAAGTGATACAATCGCTGAGAACCTGTTTTTCAGGAGGGAATAATCGGTTATTCCGGTTATTCCCTTTTTTGTTTTTCCCGTGTACAGTGCCATTTTTCCCGGTGACAAACGAATGGTAATTTTTTCAAAGGAACAACACAGATGAGCACAGAAGATAATAAAATCATCTACTCGATGATACGGGTCAGCAAATCCTACCAGAGCAAACCGGTTCTCAAGGATATTTCACTATCATACTTTTACGGAGCGAAAATCGGCGTA
>JAHEMX010000293.1 GCA_024643445.1 Desulfobulbaceae bacterium
AATGCAGGCGATAGTGGATACCTACCTGCCAAAAGGGGAAGCAAAAAAGGTATACCAGGATGGGATGAAATCCGTCTTGAGCGTTATGAAACAACGACTTGAAAAATTTTGTAAAGAAGAACTCAAATCCCCTAGTCTTGCAAGTGGCCGTGTCAAGGAAATGCTTGTCGTGAGCGGAGAAACAAGTGAAGAAATCCTGAAGGCTGCCCAAAAACACCTGGCGGACATCATCATCATCGGAAAATCGAGCAGCTCTGTTCTTGGCAGTGATGTCGCCGGATCAACGGCCCGGCGTCTTTCCCGCCATTCGAGCATCCCTGTTCTCATTGTGCCTAACTATCCGCACTGACGCCCAAAACAATATGGTAGAGGAATAGTTTATTATTTTTAAATCGTTGACTGTTCATGCAGACTATTGAAGTGCTTCTGGCTTCACCGCGCGGTTTCTGCGCAGGTGTCGTGCGGGCCATCGAAACGGTCAAGCTGACACTTGAATCAGAAGGTGCGCCGGTTTATGTTCTGCACGAGATTGTTCATAACAAGCACGTCATCTCGGAACTGGAAGAACTGGGTGCCCGATTTGTCACTGATTTATCCAAGGTACCCCGAGGTGAAATCTGTATTTTCAGTGCCCATGGCATCTCGGTGGAGACGGAAAACCTGGCCGGCAAACTTGGCCTGAGAACCATCGATGCGACCTGTCCGCTGGTGACCAGCATTCATCGTATGGTGGAGCGCTACCACCAGGAAGGCTACGATGTGATTATCATCGGACATCACGGGCATCCTGAGGTTGAAGGTACGGCCGGCCGCGTTTCAGACCGCGTCCATATCGTGCAGAATGAAGCGGAAGCCAAAAATGTCGTCGTTGACGATACTGCCAGGGTAGCGTATGTCACGCAGACTACCTTGAGCACTCAGGACGTAGTCGGCATCAGGACTGTCCTGGAAGAACGCTTTTTAGAGCTTAAAGGACCTGCTCAATCCAATATCTGTTATGCCACCCAGAACCGGCAGAATGCGGTGAAGTACCTTGCCGGGAAAACCGATCTCGTTTTCGTTGTAGGATCAAGCAACTCTTCCAATTCAAACCGGCTGCGGGACGTTGTCCAGAACTCAGGAGGAGTGAGTTACCTGATAGATGACCGCAACGATATCAGGCCCGAGTGGCTGGGCGATGTAAAAAGAATCGGGATTACGGCAGGAGCTTCAGCTCCGGAGCGCCTGGTAAGCGGCGTTATCGACTGGCTGCGGGAGCATGCTCACGTGACCAGTATCACGGAGATGGTCGGCAGAGATGAGCGGATAAGCTTCAGGCCGGCGTATTTCTCTGAATCTGACCGCCGGCCGTAATAAGGCTCACTGTTATCCGTTCAGCGCCTTTTTGATGCGCTGCATGGCCCGCGTTACATTGTCGCGGGAATTGAAGGCGGACAGGCGGATATAGCCTGCACCGCATTTCCCAAAGCCCGCACCGGGCGTGCAGACAACGCCTGCTTTATCAAGAAGAAGATCAAAGAACTGCCAGGAATCACTTCTGCCATCTATCCAGATATAAGGCGAGTTGTCACCGCCGACACAGTCATAGCCCAGCGCGGTCATTTCACTTCGTATCAGGGCTGCATTACCCATATACTTGGCCACAAGCGTATTGACCTGGGTTTTACCTTCCGGGCTGTAGACGGCTTCTGCGGCGCGCTGAACCGGGTAGGAGACACCGTTGAATTTCGTGCAATGCCTCCTGTTCCAGAGCCGGTGCAATTGTTCGGGCACTCCCTTGGCGGTATAGGCCATGCAGCTCTTTGGTATGACGGCATAGGCACAGCGGGTTCCGGTAAAACCAGCGTTCTTGGAAAAACTGCGAAACTCTATGGCAACGTCCCGAGCACCTTCTATCTCGTAAATTGACTTCGGCAAGGACTCGTCGCGGATGAAGGCTTCATAAGCGGCATCAAAAAGTATCAGTGCCTTATGCTCCCTGGCATAGTCAACCCACTGCTTCAACTCTTGCTTTGAGATGGTTGAACCGGTAGGGTTGTTCGGGAAGCACAGGTAGATAAGATCTACCTTTTCAGTGGGCAGGGCCGGCACAAAGTTGTTCTCCTTTACCGAATCGAGATAGACGATTCCTTCGTATCTGCCGGAAACAAAGGCTCCCGTGCGCCCGGCCATGACATTCGTGTCGAGATACACCGGATAGACAGGATCCGGAATAGCAACAACCGTGTCTTCGCTGAAAAGTTCCTGTATGTTACCGGTATCACATTTTGCCCCGTCACTGATGAATATCTCGTCGGCTGAAATGTCGGCTCCTCGAGACTGGAAATCATTGACTGCAATGGCCTCCCTGAGAAACGCATATCCCTGTTCAGGCCCGTAACCGCGAAACAGGGCACCATCAGCCATTTCATCCACTGCCTGATGAAAGGCCTGAATGCAGGCCTGCGGCAGAGGCTCTGTTACATCCCCGATACCAAGCTTGATTATGCTCTTGTCGGGATTATTAGTCTGATAGCTTTGTACCCTTTTGGCAATGTCGGAGAAGAGATAGGAAGCCTGGAGCTTATTATAGTGTTCATTAATGGTTATCATGACTGCATTTCCTGTTGGCTTGTTTCTGAATGGTCGGTTATATCTGCTCACATTGCCAACGCTTCCAGGCGGTTATTTCCTGACAAGCATCGTCAGATGCGGCTAGCGGCCCGCTGTGTTTAAGAGCCTTCCAATATAATTGAATCGTACCCGTTGTCAATGATATCAGCGTATTGTTCCAGTACATCCAAGAGGAAACCATGGTGAAACAGACTGTCTATAAACAGACGCGGCTTGAAGATTACACCCCCCCCGAATACCTGGTCGACACAACAGAGCTTGTTTTCAGCCTGAATGAAACAAAGACTATTGTCCAGGCGCGCAGCCGATTTAGGCGCAATCCCGCTGCAGTATCCGGTGACAACACACTGCGTCTGGCAGGTGAGCACATCCAGCTTCTGCAGTTGCGTCTTGACGGAGAAGCAATTCCACACAGTCGTATCAACCTGGATGAACACCATCTCGCCATTACCGGTGTTCCGGACTCCTTTGTCGTCGATATTAAAACACTGATTAAACCGGAAGAAAACAGTGCCCTGAGCGGGCTTTACCTCTCCGAGGGTATGTTCTGTACGCAATGCGAAGCCGAGGGATTCAGACGGATCACCTATTTTCCGGACCGCCCTGATATCCTGGCTCGCTTCAGCACGAGAATCGAAGCCGAACGGAAACGATTTCCGGTGCTCCTGTCAAACGGTAATCTGGTTACCCGGGGGAAGCTCGGTACCGACCAGCATTTTGCTGAGTGGCGGGATCCTTTTCCTAAACCCAGCTACCTTTTTGCCCTTGTTGCCGGAGATCTGGTATGCCATAAGGACCGTTATCTGACCTGTTCGGGACGGCACATAGATCTGCAGATCTATGTGCAGCCGAGGAATGGACATAAATGCGCCCACGCCATGGCTTCTTTAAAAAAAGCGATGCAGTGGGATGAGTCTGTTTTCGGTCTTGAGTGTGATCTCGATCAGTACATGATCGTAGCGGTTGATGATTTCAACATGGGCGCCATGGAAAACAAAGGACTTAATATTTTCAATTCGAAATATGTCCTTGCTTCGCCGGAGAGTGCGACTGATCAGGATTATCTCGGTATCGAGGCAGTGATAGCCCACGAGTATTTCCATAACTAGACGGGAAACAGGGTTACCTGCCGTGACTGGTTTCAACTGAGCCTGAAAGAGGGATTGACCGTTTTTCGTGACCAGGAATTTTCTGCGGACATGAATTCACGCGCTGTCCAGAGAATCAAGGATGTCAGGATCCTGAAACAATTTCAGTTCCCGGAAGACGAAGGCCCGATGGCTCATCCTGTCAGGCCCTCGAGCTACATGGAAATCAATAATTTCTATACGGTAACGATCTACAATAAAGGTGCAGAGGTTGTCCGGATGATTCATACCCTGCTTGGACCGGAAAAATTCAGGGACGGGATGGATCTCTACTTTAAACGGCATGACGGACAGGCCGTGACCTGTGATGATTTTGTGGCTGCCATGAGCGACGCTTCAGGACGAGATCTCAGACAGTTTAAACGGTGGTATGCGCAGTCGGGAACACCGAGACTTGTTGTTTCGGAGCAGTACAACCAGGACTCTGGTGAATATCAACTCTGTGTCAGCCAGCGCACTCCAGAGACGCCGGGGCAGCCTAGAAAAGAGCCGTTTCATATCCCGATCTTGATCGGCCTGCTTGATGAGACAGGAGACGATATTATCGGCAAGATCTCGTTTCCCCATGAGCTCAGAGACAAAAACGTGCTGCTGGAACTCAAGGAAGAACAACAAAAATTCGTTTTCCGCGGCCTCAAGCAAAAACCACGACTTTCTTTCCTGCGGAACTTTTCGGCACCGGTAAAGATCGACTCTTTGTATAGCCGCGAAGAACTGGGATTCCTGATGAGCCACGACTCCGATTTATATAATCGGGCAGACGCTGCCAGCAACCTCTCCGAATCTGTTATCCTTGATCTTGCCGAGCGTTTTTCCGGACAAAACAGACCTGTTCTTGACACCTTTTACGTTGAGGCAATGCGAAAAAATCTCGTTGATCGTCATGCAGACAAAGCCCTGCGTTCGCTTGCGCTGCAATTACCGGCTGAAACGTATCTCAAGCAGGCTATGAAGGTTGTTGATCCGGACAGCCTGCATGGTGCCCGGCAATTCGTGAAAAAAGAATTGGCACGCCTGCTGCGCCTTGATTTACTCGCGATATACCAGGAGAATAACCTGGTCGAGCCTTACCAGATTTTGCCATCTGCCGTCGGGCGAAGAAGTCTTAAAAATATCTGCCTCAACTATTTGAGTTGTGCGGCTGAATCCGATCATGAGATTCTTGATCTCTGCCTCAAACAGTATGAGCAGGCAGACAATATGACTGATAAAGTCGCCGTACTCGGCACCATCGTGCATCTGCAAATTCCTCTGCGAAGTGAACTTTTAGCCGATTTTGAGAATACTTTTGGCAATGATCCCCTGCTGATGGATAAATGGTTCAGCCTGCAGGCCGCCAGTTCAGCAGCAGATACCTTTGCAACGGTTCAGGCTTTGACCGGCCATCACCTGTTCTCGTTGAAAAATCCCAATAAAGTTCGATCACTTGTCGGCGCCTTCAGTCAGAATCACTTCCACTTTCATAATCTCAGTGGGAACGGCTATCGTTACCTTGCCGACATCATTGTGGAGCT